>ONIC01000181.1 GCA_900317815.1 uncultured Eubacteriales bacterium
ACGGCAGAGAGGCGGTTGCACTTGCGCTCGTTTCGATGTCGCCTGTATATCTGAATTCGACAAGAACGAGCAGCACGACATACGGATACACTGTAAAATGCAGCAATGGCGTTGATACAATTCCCGACGGCGAGAATCTTCTCATAGCTGTTAAGCCTAAGTATCAGGCAGATATCCAGAACCTTGCGAATACGCTGACAGTCAGCGGTATTGATCTGACTTTCCCGACTACAGATGCCAACGGAAATATCAATATCGACAACGGCGGCAGCGCAAATGTCAATGCATGGATCGGAACATATTCCGCCGACACAAACGCAGAAACAGGCGAATCGGAGAACGTTCAGGAAGCTGTATTTGTACGCCTCTCAAAAGAGCAGGTCACGGCTGCTAACGGTATTTTTGATATCTCCGCAAGATATAATATCGAATGCATCCGCGGCGCACAGACCATACCTGTTACTTCTCTTGAAGGCGTGATCTCCGCCGATACGCTCAAAGCTTCCGTAAAAGCTCCCGAAACAAACGGCAAGTACCGCATTGAAACGTATTACGGTGAGAAGGACAGCGACGGCAATGTTAGTGCGTCCTACCTCATCGACTCGAGAGAGTTCTCCGATACATTGACGGAAGACATTACACTTCCGAGAAGCGGAAACGACGCTCCGAGCGGCACCTACTACGTTTCTTCTTATCTTATCCAGACTCTTAAAACTGACGAAGGTGACGACGCTGATATCGCCGTTTCGACATTCGTCTCCGACAGTACGATCTCCTACACCAATACAGAGGCACCCGCAGCTCCCGCAAACGCTTCGATCACTCTTATGGGAAACGAAGGAATTAAGGGAACGTGGAGCGAAGTAAGCGGTGCAGACGGATACGAAGTAATTATCTACGAGCAGAACACAGACGGAACAGCAACAGACACAGGAAGAGGCTATTCCTTTACTGCCGATGATTTTGCCAATATTTCGGGTCTTTCCTATGACAGCGGCAAGGGTGAATACTCGATTGATATGGGCATAACGATCGGTGATGACGGCGGAGATGTAACGATCACAGACGACAGCGGAGCTCAGATCACAGCCGACGGAACAAATGCACGTCATCTTGATCCCGAGAAAACATATAAGATCGGCGTTAAGGCATTTAAAACAACCACGGTCGAGATCGGTGAAGAGGCTGTTCAGGGTACGAATTTCAGCAGCGAAACGAGATCGAACGCGCTCTACCTGCCGAAATACGAGCCTGTAGTGATAACCCCCTATATGTACCAGACCCCGCTGACAAGGAATGATGACGGCATTTACTCTTATTCCGGGGGTGAGCAATTATTGCTTGCAAGCTGCGACAAAGACAGCGGCGTTACATTTACTTTTACAAATATGAGTGACCATAGTGAGATACCGAGCGAGTTTTTTACCTATCATGGTAAATACGGCTTCAATTATCTGGATGTTGACTTTGACGGTATGCTTATGGTCGAGATCAAAGCTTCGTATACTCACGACGGAGTAACAGACGACAGCTATGAATATGTGCTTATAGAAAAAGACGAAACGTCACCTATGCTTATCCTTGATTCGAACTGCATTATTGCAGATGAAGACGGCAGCTATTCGATAACGGGTTCTTCGGAGGCTTGCGCTCAGATCATGTGCAGCGACGGCACAAATGCAAAATGCGATGAAAACGGAGCATTTACGATCAGCGGCGTTTTGAATGAGGCTGAAAACGAGCTTGACCTTGATCTTTACGCATCCGACAAGTGTTACAACCAAAGTAATAGTGTCAGTGTTACCGTACAGAGAGGATCAGACGAGAATATCACAAACGGTATAACTGTAACATTTAAGCCAAACGGCGGAAGCGGCACCATGGATAATATCATTATCCATAAAGACGGCACGCTTACTCTCCCCGAATGCGGATTCACTTCTCCCGCAGAGAAAGACTTCTCAGGCTGGAAGATAGGCTCAAAGACATACACCGAAGGTGAGACTGTTCAGCTTTCCGATAACTCGACTGTCACAGCGCAGTGGAAAGACGCAAAGGTTTCATATAAGTGGGCAAATGACAACCGCAGCGTTACGGGAACATACTTAAAGCCTGAAAAGGTCACTGTAACCGTAACAGTACCGCTCCACTATTACGATGACGTAATAGGTACGGATATTGACACCGAAACTGACATCGATACCGACTCCGATACCGAAACTGAGATCGTTGAAAAGGTAAATACAACATCCGTTCAGGCCAAAGCGCCGACCTGCACGGCAAAGGGTGAAACGAAGTATACAGGTAAGTTCAAAAATCATATCTTCAAGACGCAGATAAAGACCGCAGCGGACATTCCCGCAAAAGGTCACAACTACAAGCTGACAAGCTGGAGCTGGACAGGCTACAGCAAGGCAAGCGCTTTGTTTACTTGTGAAAATGACAAGTCTCATACGCAAACTGCAGACGCAAAGATCACAAGCGAGCGCACTGATCCG
>ONIC01000016.1 GCA_900317815.1 uncultured Eubacteriales bacterium
AATTTTAGTGGGCAGTCACTCTTGCGGAGAGAAACTATCGATCCGCAATACCTGACAGCGGAATTGCCTGCGGACGCTTGTCCGCCGCCCGTTCGCCTTTGACATTGCAGGTCTGCCGTGATATAATGAATAGGAATGATCGCCGCGCGTTCTAGTCGGGAGCTGCTGCGGCATATATTTATAATAAATTATAATAAAACTATCACAGGAGTTATAACTATGACGCTTAAAGAAATAAAGGTCGGAGAGTCCGCCGTGGTCGATTCGATCGGCGGCGACGGCGCTCTGCGGCAGCACTTCCTCGATATGGGTCTGATACCGGGGACGGAAGTCACAGTCGTGAAATATGCGCCGATGGGCGATCCCGTTGAGCTGCGGCTTCACGGCTACGAGCTGACGCTTCGTCTCGAGGACGCCGAAAAAATAACCGTCAGCGAGATCACCGACCGAAAAGAAGATCTCAAAAAGAAATCGAAAAAACGCCGCTCGGAACACCCGGGACTCGGCGAGGGCGGCCGCTTCCACCCGAAGGGCACGGGCGATCCTCTCCCCGACTCGACCGTCCTGACGTTTGCGCTCGTCGGAAACCAGAACAGCGGAAAAACGACGCTTTTCAACCGCCTCACGGGAGCAAAACAGCACGTCGGAAACTTCCCGGGCGTGACGGTAGACCGCAAGGACGGCGCTATCAGAGGCTTCCCGAATACAAAGATAACCGACCTGCCCGGCATCTACTCGATGTCGCCTTACAGCAGCGAGGAGATCGTCTCCCGAAACTTCGTTTTAAACGAAAAACCTCACGCGATAATCAATATAGTGGACGCCACGAACATCGAGCGCAATCTCTACCTCACAATGCAGCTTCTTGAAATGAACACCCCGATGGTAGTTGCGCTCAATATGATGGACGAGCTTACGTCAAACGGCGGCAGCATCGACGTAAACGAAATGGAGAAGCTGCTCGGAGTTCCCGTTGTCCCGATCTCGGCAGCAAAAAACGAGGGTATCGACGAGCTTGTCGAACACGCAGTCCATATAGCCAAGTACCAAGA
Source organism: uncultured Eubacteriales bacterium (assembly GCA_900317815.1). Lineage (GTDB taxonomy): Bacteria > Bacillota > Clostridia > Oscillospirales > Acutalibacteraceae > RUG592. The sequence goes on from ONIC01000016.1 coordinate 1,053, forward strand.
AAAACCGCTGCGGCAGGATTTCTGCGACAAAACGGACAACGGCGGCGCAGTTCACCGCTGCCTGCACAGTATATGCCACCTTATCGAGGATCACGCCGAAAAAGCGCAGATACCGCTCAGATTTGCCGCAAGCAAGGTCATCGAGGGCGACGGGCTGATATCGTCACGTCTTGCGCTCGACAAAAACGAGGAAGAGACGATGGAGCATATCGTCATACAGATGGAAAACGAGAGAGGACTTGACCGAAGCGCCGCCATTGCGGATATGCGGTTTTCGTTTATCACAAAGCTGTGCGCAGAGACAGTCTCAAAGCCTCAGACGAGCCGTGAGCGGGAGCGCAGCAGAAAGCTCGACACGATCCTCACGGGAAAGTACACGGCTATCCCCGTATTTATTCTCATAATGGGTCTTGTTTTCTTCCTGACGTTCAACGTCATCGGCGCATTTCTGCAGGGGATCATGGAAACGGGCGTCGGCGCTCTCTCCGATCTGACAGACAGCGCACTGACGAGGGCAGGCGTAAACGACGTTATCCACAGCCTGATAATCGACGGGATCTTCGAGGGCGTCGGAAGCGTTCTGAGCTTCCTGCCGATCATCGTGACGCTCTTCTTCTTCCTCTCGCTGCTCGAAGACAGCGGCTACATTGCGCGCGTTGCGTTCTTCATGGATAAGCTTTTGAGAAAGATCGGTCTTTCGGGCAGAAGCATCGTGCCGCTGCTGATCGGCTTCGGCTGCTCCGTCCCCGCAGTCATGGCAACGAGAACGCTCCCGAGCGACCGTGACCGCAAAATGACGATCCTGCTCACACCGTTTATGAGCTGCACGGCAAAGCTGCCGATCTACGGCTTCTTTGTAAGCGCATTCTTCCCCCGCCGAGGCTTTCTTATAATGCTGGCGCTCTACCTGCTCGGAATAATCGCAGGCATAATTGCGTCTCTGCTCTACAAAGTCTTTCTGTTCAAGGGCGAGCCTGTCCCGTTCGTCATGGAGCTTCCGAACTACAGACTGCCCGGGGCGAGAAACGTCCTTCAGCTCCTCTGGGAGAAGGCAAAGGACTTTTTGCAGAAGGCATTCTCAGTGATCCTGATAGCGACCATCGCGATCTGGTTCCTGCAGAAATTTGATTTCCACCTGAATATGGTAGACGATGCGGGACAAAGTATCCTTGCAGGCGTCACAAGCATTTTCATTCCGATGATGAAGCCGATAGGCCTCGGCGACTGGCGCATACTCGTCTCGCTCATCAGCGGCTTTATGGCAAAGGAAAGCGTCGTCACAACGCTCAACATACTCTATGCAGCCGGCGTAGCTTCCGCTATGACGACGCTCTCGGCGGCCTGCCTGCTCGTCTTTTCGCTGCTCTACACCCCCTGCGTTGCGGCAGTGGCGGCTGTCAGGCGTGAGCTTGGCGGAAAATGGGCGCTCGCTGTCGTCGTCTGGCAGTGCGTAGTGGCGTGGTTTGCGACGCTGCTCGTCCACCTTATAGGAATGTTGATAGGAGTGGTCTGATTGAAACCGATCGACATCATACTCATACTTATAATAGGCGCTGCCGTCGCTGCGGCTCTGGTAAAAACGGTGCGCTCGTTTAAAAGCGGCGCTTGCTGCGGCGACTGCTCGAAATGCGGCGGCTGCTGCGAAAGAGAGAGTGATCCTCATGATTGACAAGATACTCATTGCAGCGCTCATCGCTGCGTTTATCATCGGCGCTGCCGCAGCTTACAGACGCTTCACAAAAGGCTCGTCCTGCTGCGGCGATATCGCCCCGTCAGAGAGATCAGACTCTGCCCGTGACAAAAACAAGTCGCATTACCCGTTCGGCACCGAGCTTGTGATCGAGGGCATGATATGCGAAAACTGCGCAAAAAAGGTCGAGAACGCCCTCAATTCGCTTGACGGCGTATACGCAAAGGTAGACCTCTCGTCCTCCCGCGCCCGCATACTCACAAAAGCCCCCGCAGATGAAAAAGCGCTCATCTCGGCGGTCGCCCGCGCAGGCTACACAGCCCGCCATTGATGAAAAACTCCCCGCTTTCAAAGCGGGGATAATTTTTTACTGTATCTGTTTTTTTCTGAAAAGTCTTGCGGGGCGGTGTCCTGCGCCTTCGGTGTACTCGTCCGTTTCCTCGACAAGTCCCGCCGCCTTCCGCCGAAAGTTTGCGGGAACGACACTGACGTTCATAACAGTTTCCTGTACCGTCTGAAGCTCCGTCAGCGTGAACTTTTCGGGCAGGAAATCAAACACCAGCTCAAACTCCCTGACCCGTCCCCTGAGGGCAGTCAGCGCGCGCGCTATTATCGCCGCGTGGTCAAAAGCGAGCGACCCGCTGTCCCTTATAACAAACGAAGTCATTCCGAAGCGGCTCTTCTCTTTCCTCAAAGAGGCATTGAGACGCTCGTCTTCACTTGTAAGCGTGAGTCGGTATTCGCCTTTTTCGTCCTGTTCAAAGCTTACGTCGAACCACCGCGCGTCCGATGCGTCGCTCTTTTTTCTTTGCCCGATCTCGGTTGATCCGACGATCGAAACGAACGCATTCGAGATTATCCAGCCGCGAGGATCTCTGCCGGGCTCGCTGAACACACCGACATTCATCAGCGCCGCGGGAGTTACCGAGGTCTCCTCCTGCGTTTCTCTCAGAGCGCATTGCTCGACCGTTTCCCCGTTCCTCAAAAAACCTCCGGGCAGCGCCCAATGATCCTTGTACGGGTGAACGCCCCTCCTGACGAGCAGCAGCGACAGCTTGCTCTCAGGCTCCTTTCTGAAGCTTTCGGGCTTACTTGTTCTTATCGTCAACACAACTATGTCCGCAGCGACCGACGGTCTCTCATAGTTTTCCAGTCTGTAGCCGCTGAGATATTCAACTTCGGGATCCATAAGGCGTCCTTCCTCTTTCTGTGATCTATATTATGATTGTATCACAGATCGGAAATTTATACAACAAGATTTCCGCTTTTTTGGCAGACTCCTATTTTGGCCTCGGCTCCCGAATTGAACTGCAGTATATCCTGTTCCATTCCGTCGCTGAATATCACTCCGTTTTCGGTCATATACGAGGTTATTGTCAGCTCCCTTTTATCCGATATCCTGCCGAACACCATCTGCGCTCCCGTCGAATTGCTCGGATAAGGCTCCCGCACGGTGTAGTAAAGGCTCCGCGAATCGCAGGCAAAATCGCGGTCCGGCTCCAGGTGTCCGCTTCCCTTGTAATATCTCATTATACCCTCCGCGCCCGCAAGAATGCTTTTCAGCCAGCCCGTAGCTCCAAGCCCCGTTGAGACGATGATACCGCTCGAGCTCTGCACCTCGCTTTTCCCGCCGATACTCAGCTCGTACCTTGCCGATACGTGCGTTCTCTGACCGATGAAAATGTCGTTGACCCCGATAATGCTCTGACCGTCGTTGAGCCTTGCCTGCGCAAACGTCACATTCTTTACACGCCTTGTTCCGCTGACCGTCTCGGGAACGATCTTCGGAAGATCGCCCGCCTTAAACGGAAGCAGAACTCCGTCCCACCGTTTCGGATCGGGATTTACGCCGATGAGCTTCTGAGAATCAAGATATTTCAGCGTATTCACAACAAGCCCGTCCCTGCCTATTACAACTACGGTATCCCTTGCCCCGAATATGAAATTCGGAAGAAAATCTCTGTCGATTATCTGGAGTCTGCCGAAGGTTTCCAGAAACCCGACCGCCTGTCCGACAGCCTCCTTGTACAGCTTATCCTCAAGAACATAATCTTCGAAGCCGCCGCCGTGGCTCTCGATATAGAACTTAGCCTGCCCCGCAGTGTTGTACCTCCGTTTCAGGTCTTCAAGCCTCGTTTTCTGCGTCACGAGAACTATCTTTTCTTCGGTCATTCTTTCCACAGTATCACCTCACTGTCAGGCTTTCGAGCAGATCGGGAGTAATGTTGAGCGTGCCGATATTCGCTCCGCTCGCAGCGAGCTTTTCGAACGCTCCCGCGATCATCTTCTCAGGCTCCATATCAAGCGTTGCAAGCGCGACCAGAACGTCGGGGCTGAGCCTGTTGTACGCCTCCATTATCGCGCCGAGACGATACGCCTCCGCGTCAGCGTCCTTCTTTGCGTTTTCAAGTCTCAGCTCGGCAAGCTCTCTGCGCTTTCTTTCAAGCTCGATCTCTGCGTCGATCCTGATCTGCTCGTTTTCGATCTCCGCGTCCCTTATCATTCTCTTGCGTTCATTCTCTGCGGCGACCTCGATCCTCTTCAGCTCGTTCTCCTTCTCCATCAGCATACGTTTTGTGGCGATCTCCGTCTCCCTGATCTGCTTTTTCTTCTCCTCTACCGAAATATCGGTATTCAGCTCATTCTCCTTGACTCGCCTCTCCTGCTCGATAGATGCGTTTCTGCGCTCGTACAAAGCGTCGTCGCTCTCTTTAAGTATCTCCTCGCGCGTTTTCGCCTCGAGTGCTCTCTGAGTCTCCGTCCCTGCGGAAATATTGAGTATCGAAAATCCCGTCACGGCGACTCCGAGCGCCCTGAGCTCCTCGATCTCTCCGAATTCTCCGAGTATCTCCCGCGCAAGCTTGTGATTGGACTGCACCGCCGTTTTAAGGTCGATCATCTCGATGCGCCTTTTGACCATAACATCGGCAATATTGAGTATCCTCTTGGAAAGCTTCTTGAGCGGATCGTCAAAATACTGCTTCGTTCTCAGATCGACCGCAAAATTCATCAGCTCCGCGATCCTCTCGCAGTCGGTGATCCGATACGCGATCTGTCCCTGAACGGACACGCTCTGAAAATCCGAAGTCTTGGTACTGTAGATAAAGTCGGCGTCCATACCCGATACGGGAATCACAGCCGCTGCCGTGCTCTCGTGAAAATAGTGAAACGACAGCCCCGCTCCGCTCTCGACCAGAGCGCCCTTTCTGTAATGCATTACATACTGATTCGGTAAAAACTTGATATACATAACGTACCTCCTTGAAGTTCACTCTCTTACGTTTGTTCTTACTATATTGATAATATCATAATGATAATAAGTTGTCAAGAGTTTTTTTTATTATTTTTTAAGGAGACACTGATTAAAGCGAGTGCTCATATTGCGCCGTCAGATTTCGCGGGCAGTGCCCGCCGACAATCACGCGTTGCAGCTCATGATCTACGTTAGCTGAATCCGCGTCCGGAATCACACTTGTTTTGAAATCTTCGGTGCGCACTTGCAAGCGGGTGCATACCCGCCTGACGTATTTCAAGGCTTTTGAGTTCAATTTGACCGAAAGATGCAAGCAAGTTTGGTGCTCAGTCCATAGGACGTGATTTATTCAGTGGCTCCTTAGATCTATTCTTCTTATTCCGCGCAAAACCGCACTGATCCCGATGCACAAAAGCCCCGCACCATCAGGTACGGGGAAAATATTACTCTTCAAAAAGTTCCTTCAGCTTGTTGAAAAATCCTTTTCTGCTTTGATAATTCT
>ONIC01000155.1 GCA_900317815.1 uncultured Eubacteriales bacterium
GCGTCCGCAGGCAATTTCGCTGTCAGTTATTGCGGATCGATACTTTTGTTCCGCGAGAGCGACTGCCCACTAAAATTATACACTTACGCAGGAGTGCGGCAGGCGTGCGCCCAACGTAAATCCATAAAAAATGTTCTCAGCGCCTTAGGGCAGAGCTGACAGCTTATGCCAAACGTTAGTCAGGGGCATTTTTTTGCTAAAAAGGCTTGGCGAAAAACTTTAATGAGAGAAAGTTGATTTCCGTGACGCTGCCCGCCCGGTTAGTTGGCTACAGGAAGAACAAATTATAGTATGCAGCAATAAAGATGTGCTGCATTTAAACTTGGGCGGTAGTTGCCTGCGGTCGCTTGACCGCCCGATCAGTTGGCTGCGGGAAGAATAAATGTCGTATGCGGCAGTAAAGCCTTTATACACAATAACCTGCAGCGGTAGTTGCCTGCGGTCGCTCGACCGCCCGATCAGTCGGCTATAAGAAGAACAGATTAACATATGCGGCAGTAAAGCCGTTATATAAAATAACCTGCAGCGGTAATTGCCTGCGGTCGCCCGACCGCCCGTTGACTTTGGGGGGGAATTGTATTATAATTAGTGAAGAAAATTTCGGGAGGGATCTGAATGAAGCGAACCGATTATATCTCATGGGACGAATATTTCATGGGCGTTGCGCTGCTGGCGGCGAAGAGAAGCAAAGACCCGTCAACTCAGGTCGGAGCGTGTATCGTTGACGAAAACAACATCATAATATCAACGGGCTACAACGGTCTGCCGATCGGCTGCTCGGACGATGAGTACTCATGGGCGCGCGAAGGTGAGGACACAAAGTATCAGTACGTTGTACACGCCGAGCTCAATACGATACTCAACGCTACGGGCAAAAGTCTAAGAGGCGCGCGGCTGTACGTCTCTCTCTTCCCCTGCAACGAATGTGCGAAGGCGATAATCCAGTCGGGTATCAAAGAGGTCATATATATGTCGGATAAATACGCTCATACGCCGAGTACACGCACCTCGCGCCGTATGCTTGCCTCTGCAGGCGTTTCAACGCGCCGTCTCGAGCCGTCCGCTCAGTCTATAGTGATCGACTTCAACATAGTATAAGAGGCGTATATTAATGATTATTTCAACGTTGATCCTGACTGTCTGTATCCTTGTCGTTCTGTTCGAGCTTTTGTCAATGCTGATGATCTTCCGATCATGCAGGAATATCCGCTGCACTGCTGTTTCGAGCGAAAAAGTTTGTGAGCGTGAGGACGGCTACCTTATCAGAGAATACTGGAACACAGGCGTCACATTCGAACTTGACGGAACTACACGCAGCGCATCGCTTGAAACGAGCACATTCTGCCAGAAAGGGCAGGTGCTGAGCTGCTACTACTATCCGAAGAAAAATCTCGTTTTCCGCAAGAGGGATATCAAAGCGGTACTGCGCTCGTACACTATTCCCGCATTCTCAGTCGGACTTGTTTTTCTGCTGCTGACGCTTCTTTTCAGCATGACATCTCTCGGCGGTCTTATCGTCTCTCACATTTTCGAGGCAACGGGCATTATACTTCTCATTCCGTTTACCGTTCTGGGTATCGGGTTTACCGTCTACTCTGTCAGCGCATTCCGTCACACGAGCGGAAAGCGTGTCACGAGCGTCAGTGCTCAGGTCACGGACGTTATCCGCAAAACGAAGAGTAATCGAGAGAATACACGCTGCCACTACTACCCCATTTTCCGTTACAAGTTGGGAAATGTTGAACACAACGTCACGAGCCGCATCGGGCGGGACGATCCGCCTGAGATAGGAAGTACGGAGAACGTGCTTGCGGACATAAAAAAGGGCGGGCTTGTCGAATACAAGGATGTTTCTTCGTCCTTTGTCCTCGGCGTATGCTTCCTGCTGATCGCCTGTCTGTTGCTCTATATGATAGTATTTTAAACGCAAAAAAGCGCAGTCACGACAGACTGCGCTGATTTTTACTTTCTTCTCGGGCGGCGCGGAGCAGCGTCGCCGTTTTTCTTGAGCGAAGAAATCTTTTCATCGCTCTGCTGCTTGAACTTCGTCATCATATCCTCGAAAGAAGACGGGTTTGCTGTCTTCTGCCATACGAAGTCGCCGGGCGCATTCGCGCTCTTCATGCTCTGCTGAGCATTGCTGCGGTCTGATCTGAACGGACGATCCTCTCTTTTGTTAAAGGGACGTCTGCCGTCGCCTCTGCCGCCTGCTCCGTGGGGCTGTCCTCTGCGTTCGCCCTGCGGTTTCTCGCCCGACTCGGTGAGCTTCTTGATCGAAAGACCGATCTTGCCCTTTTCATTGATGTTGATAACCTTGACCTTGACCTCCTGACCGACTGTCAGAAAATCAGAGACGTTCTCAACGTAGGTATTGGAGATCTCGGAGATATGCACCATACCCGATTTTCCTTCGGGAAGATCGACAAAAGCGCCGAACTTCGTGATACCCGTGACCTTACCCTCTAAAATACTCCCTACTTCGATCTGCATATAAAAAATATCTCCTCTTTAAATTCACCCCTGCACGGCGTTGCTGCCGTACCTGCGTTACATTACTCGCCCGCAACATTGATGAAAACACGTTCACCCTGTTTTGAATAATCGAACTCCTCACGTGCGACACGTTCTATATATGCGTCGTTCTCGGAATCGTCATACTCGTTGACCTGCTTCATTTCGTCATTCTTGACTTCCTGTATTATGATCTCGTCGTTAAGAGCATCAAGCTGAGCCTTTTTTTCCGCAATTTCGACCTGCTGATGCACAAGCGTTATTACGACGTAAAACGCAAAAACGACAAGTACGCCGCTGAGTATTGCACGGAAAAGTTTTTTTCCGTCTGACTTTTTACGGCGATTCTTCCTGTCTTTTTTCATAAGCCTTCACTCCTTCGTGATATTCTTCACGACACAATGATTATACAACATATTGCACCCATATTGCAAGAAATATTTTAAAAAACTTCAAAAAAAATTACGTCTTTCGATTATTGCGCATTAAATTCTACAAAAACTGTATGATTTACTCATTTCAGGCGGCAGTTTCGTCCTTTTGCTGCTTTTGAACAGGCTTAGAAACGTGTACGCCCTTAATTTTTCTCGATAAATTTGCCGATATTTTCACGATCAGCTTTCCCGCGAGCTTCACAGCCTCATTTACAAGTCGGGATGTCTTTTTAAATACAATGCCTATGAAAGCGTACAGACGACCCGTAATGATCCCGACCGAAAATCTGTAGCAGAGCAGTCCGAGCAGATGCGCTGTCATAATAAACACACGGAAGTGCCCGTGCACCGTTGTCTGAGCGAACATAAAGCACATCACGCCTGCGCTCGTCATAAACGTGATATCCTGAAAAAACGCTGCCCGCTTCGAGTCATACCCGAGCGCTCTGAGAAATCGAAACGCATCATAATACGCTCCGAGCAATACTCCGAACAAAAACGCAAGTCGAAACAGCTCCCCATGCTCTAAAACCGTAAAATGCATTTTTCCTCCCCCCCCCTACTTTTTTTGAAAAAAAAGTAGGCAAAAAAACTTTACGATGCGTTCTCTTGCGAGTTTTTTGAATTACTGCCGCTTTATATTCTCTTGCAGGGTTTTTGAATTTCTGCCGCTTTAACTCACCTGCTATATTTTAACCACGCATATAAGTTTTACAGTGTGTCAGGACATTCACCTCACCGAAAGAGCTTTTTGAAGATATTCTCCCTCGGGCGGTTTTCGGTATAGATAAGCGCTGAGATATTCCCCTCAACGTCAAGCTCTCCCGTTTCGACCGACAGGCGTTTTATATTAAGACCCTCGCCGCGGATATTGAGCTGACCGTAATCGGTATACGCTGTAATGCTGCTGCCGTCGAAGCTGTCAACATCGCACACGCCCGTCACAGAAAGCCGCTCTCTGTCCTCAAGAGTTACCAGATTAGGCGACCTGACCGTCTTTTCCGTCATATAAACCCCTCCGTGAAATTTGATAACGCCGTAATCGGCCGACGCTTATATATATGCAGAGAAGGGACGGAGTATGATACAGATCAGTTTATCACCTTATACATCAGCGGTGCGTCTTCCTTTTTTGCATACTCATTGATCGCCGTCACCTCGACGGTCAGCGGGTTCTGACCGAGCTGGATCTCGAGCTTATCTCCGACCTTTACGGCATAAGAAGCTCGCTCCGGTTTTCCGTTGACGAGTATCCTTCCTGCGTCGCAGGCTTCGTTGGCAACGGTACGTCTTTTGATTATTCTCGAAACTTTAAGGTACTTATCGAGTCTCATATTATAACACCTCATAATAAAACCATAAACCGACGCAGAGTTCGTTGTCTGCGCCGGTTTTATTGCAGTCAGATCTTAAAGACAAGATTACTTCTTATCAACGATATCCTTGAAGCCCTTGCCTGCCTTGAAAGCGGGAACCTTGGAAGCGGGGATAGTGAGCTTCTCGTGAGTTCTCGGATCAACGCCGCTTCTCTCCTTGCGAGTTCTCTGCTCAAATGTGCCGAAGCCGACGATCTGTACATTCTCGCCCTCTGCAACTGCTTCAACGATAGTGTCGATAACGGCAGAAACTGCTTTCTCGGCGTCCTTCTTTGTGAGGTCGCTCTTCTCCGCTACCTTTGCAATAAGTTCTGTCTTGTTCATAAACAATCCTCCATTTTTACTGTTTTCCAGTAGATGTTATTCTTTTATCCGATCACAGCGATCCCGTAAAAACGGTACTCATTGATCCTTCTGTGATCCTTTAGCCTGATCCCACAAAGCATCAAGCTCCGATAAGCTGCATTCATCAAACTTCTTACCCTGTTTTTCAAGGCTTTTTTCCACCTCGGTGAAACGGGAAAGAAATTTTTCGCAGGCGTCATAAAGCGCCTTTTCGCTGTTCACGCCTGCAAGGCGCACGGTGTTTACCGCTGCGAAGAGAAGGTCTCCTGCCTCCTCGGCGATATCGTCCTCATTTTTCGACTCGATCGCGCCAAGCAGTTCGGAAAGCTCCTCGGTTACTTTCTTCGATGCATCTGCGGCATTTGCAAAGTCAAAACCGACCTTAGCGGCTTTTTTCTGCATCTTCTGTGCTCTCATAAGAGCGGGGAGAGATCTTGCGATGCTGTCCATAGCTTCCGACTGAGTCGTCTGCTCCTTTGTCTGCATCTTGATCTTATCCCAGTTGTCGAGCACCTTCTCGGTAGTATCCGCCTTGACCTCACCGAAAACGTGCGGATGACGGACGATCATTTTCTGACAAACGTCGTTTGCAACGTCGTCTATATTGAAAACGCCCTTCTCACGTTCGATCTGCGCATGGAACACGACCTGAAGAAGCACATCTCCGAGCTCTTCTCTGAGCCCCTCTGCATCGTCATTGTCGATAGCCTCTATCACCTCATACGTTTCCTCGATGAAGTCCTGACGTATCGACTTATGAGTCTGTTCCTTATCCCACGGACAGCCGTCGGGAAGCCGCAGGCATCTTACCACCTCGACAAGATCGTCAAAGCTGTATCTGTCCTTAAATTGAAAATCCATATTTACGCTCCACGCACAAAAGTGCCGATTTGACCATTTTTCTCAGCAATAATATTTTACCGCAAAATCCTGCATTTTTCAAGGGGATTTATGGTTTTTTCTTAATTTTTATGGAATAAAATGATACTCATAAATAAAAACGGAAAAAATATGTCATTTTGGCTATCTTGAGTGAAAAAAACTATCATTTTATCAGATGATACTTTTCAAGCAGCGAAGCGATCTTCTGCCCCTTCGGAAGCATTATCACGTCCTCCTTAGTTATTGCGCGGAAGACGAGCAGGAAAACTGCGTACACAATGCAGGCTGCTGCGACTGCCGCAACGAGAGCGATAAGAAGACCCGTTGTGCGGGCGGGGACGATGCCTTCAAGCAGTTTGAAGGTCAGCCACGACGCAATGATACAGATAACCGCTGCCGCCAAAGGCTTCAGAACGGCTACCTTCAGATCGGGTACTATATCCGTTTCTTTTATCAGAACGTAGATAGATACGATAATAACGAACGTATAGCACAGGAGCGTTCCTATGCTGCCGCCCTGAACATTTATAGCGGGGATACCGCAGAAAATGTAGTTTGAGACGACCTTTATCAACATTCCGACTGTGTAAAGCTTCAGCGGCATATCGACTCTGCCGACCGCCTGGAGCATACTGCACATGGGAGTTGCCGCCGCCATGACGATAACTGCGATACCCATGAGCTTGAGCACCTCGACCGAGATATCAACGCCGTCTGTCGAGCCGTAGATAACGTGCATGATCGGGCTTGCAAGCGCCGTCAGTCCGAGACCTGCGGGGATCGTGAAGACAAATGTCACACGCATAACGGTCTCCATGCTGCGCTTGAGGTTAGCCTTGTTGCCCTTGGTGTACGCCTCGGTCACGTTCGGGAGAGCCGTTGTGCCGAATGCCTGCGTAACTGTAACGACGAGGTTCATAATGGTGAGCGCATAGCTGTAACAGCCCCAGAGGTAGCTGTGAACGAGTCCGTCCGCTACCTTTTCATCGGGTATCATACCGGGGTACTGCGCAAGCAGCTCCTGTGGGATACGCTCCATCATCGAGATGAGCCTGCGCTGGATAAGCATTGAATCGACCGTTCCCGCAACGCTCATGATAAGCGCGCCGAGACCGATCGGGATCGCTGTTCTGAGAAGGATCCTGAACGTCTCACGTTTTTTGCGAGGAGCGGGAGCTGCATCATACATTTCCCGGGTGATGGCGTCGCCGCGGATCTTATACCTGATATATATATACAAAAAGCTGCAGAACGATCCGAGCGTGATACCGAAGATCGCTGCGGCAACGGAGTATTTGAGAAGTGTTCTGTCGTCTGTAATACCGAACAGCGTTTTGCCGTAGTTCATCACAACATACGCAAAAGAGTATCCGACGAGCAGCTTTACGAGCGCCTCGACCACCTCGGACACCGATGTCGGCACCATATTGCGCATACCCTCGTAGTAGCCCCGATATGCCGAGACGAGACAGCCGAAAAGGATCGCAGGGGCAAGGACTATCATCGACACGAAGCTGTCGGGCGATTCTATGATCCTGATATAGAAGAAGCTGAACAGGATCATAAGCAGGAACGCGATCACGCCGGCAATTACGAAAAACGGGATCGCAACGTCCTTGATACGCCTTACGTCCTTATATCTGCCCTTAGACATACTCTCCGAGACCATTCGTGAGACGGCGATCGGGAAGCCTGCCGTAGCAAGCGTAAACAGAGGTATGTAAAGCTCGTAGGCGTTGCTCAGCAGCGCAGCGCCGACAGGACCGTACAGGCGTGAAAGGCTGACCTTATACAGCATACCGATCACCTTGACGATCAGCAGACAAAGCGTCAGGATAGCCGCTCCGATAATAAAGCTCTGGTTATTGTTGGCTCTTGTCTTTTTCTTCAAAAAAACTCCCCTTTTCGTTTTAGTCTGTAAACGACATCCGCGGAATTTGTTTTACGGCACAAATAAGGTAATACACCATAGAGATGCTATAGTGTATTACCTCTCGAAGTAGTTCTTGTTAAATATAATTACTCTGCTGCGCTGTCGTCAGCCGCTTCCTCCGAAGCAGGCTCCTCTTCCTTCTTCTCAAGCGTCAGACCGAGATCCTCCGCCTTCGGAGCTGTGTAGGAATTTGCGAAATCGAGCGTTGAGCCGCACTTTTTGCAGAACAGGCTGTCTACCGAGTTCTTAGCGCAGCACTTCGGGCAGATGATCCTGCCGAGATCTGCCGTCAGAGTATCCTGAAGGCTCTTAAGCTCGCCGATGAGCACCGAAATATTGCTGACATACTCATCTACAACGCTCTGATCGGTCGCACCCGAAACGGAAGTATCGTAAATATATCTTCCGAGCGTCTCGAACTGCTTGTTGATCTTGCCCTTCAGCTCTGCCGAAGAAACTCTCGCTCTTGATCTGTCAACAACATCTCCCGCTACCTTGCCGAATGTATCGACTGCTGCGGCTGCATTAACGATCACGTCATCAAATAAACTCATAAAAATCCTCCCTTTCGAAGCCTTACGCTTCACTTTCCTTGATCGGCATATTTCCGATCCGTCTACTAATTTCACACCCGTTATGACGTCTGTACGGGCGCAATTTTATTATACCACTTATTACTCCTGAAATATAGAATAAATTGTAAACAATTTCATTTACACGTCAGTATTTGCAGACAGGCTAAACAGCGCTTACAGCAGTACAAAACGCTGCTGTCCGTTATCAGTACTTATACTTTCCCTTGCCGATGAACTCTCTCATAAGCGAATCCGACGGCACCATGCTCTCGCTGATCGGCTCAAACATCTTCGCGCGCTTTATGAGATCCTGCGCATACTCGTATTCCGGGTGACCCGGCGTGACCTGAGAGAGTATCCCGACCGCCTCCGACGCTGTGATGCACGGCTCGTAGATATGTATGGAGTTGATCGTTATATCTCCCGAATACTTATAGGGAACGATGTATTTCTTCTCTCCGAGCAGGACGTTATCCCACATACCGATCGTGTGCTCTGCGGTGCTTCCTCTGAATTTATAGTCCCGCACAAGTCTTCTGAGCAGGCGCAGTTCGCACGCCGTCACAAAATAGCCCTTTACGCCCGATTTATGTATGCCCTGCTTTACGCTGATGTAGATCTTCTTGATGCCCGATGTCGAGCCTACGTGCTCGGTGAAGATCGGATTGAGCGCATGTATGCCCTCTATTATTGCGATCTTGCCGCCCTTGATGCTGACGGGAACGTACTTTCCCGTCGGTTCGCTCTTCGCAAAATTGAATGTCGGGATATCGCACTCGCCGTTTTTCAGAAGCTCCTCTATACAGTGCTCTATCTCGGGTATATTGATAGCCTCGATACATTCGAAATCGGGCTTGTCGTCGTGAGTGCGGGGTACATTCGCCTCACCGAGATAGAAGTTATCCATGGAGATTATCTCGGCGTCGCTTCCGAGCTTTGAAAGCTCCTCTCCGAGCATTTTCGCCGTTGTCGTCTTTCCCGATGCGGAAGGACCCGCAAGCATGACCACTCTGCATTTATCGGGAGACTCAAGTATTCTTCGGGCAATATCACGAACGTCCGAGCGGTAAGCCTGCTCCGCCTTATCGACAAACTCGCGGGGATTGATCCGCGCAAATTCGTTTATCTTATCAACGGTCAGCGCATATCTTCTGTATGAGTTGCCTAAGTTAATCATATAGCCGTTCAATTCCTTCCCTGCGCTTCAACACCTCGTCGAAGCCGTTTATATATTCGTATGGATATTTGTAGTTGAATATTCGCTCGAGTTTTCCCTCTCCGAGCACGAGCTTTGTCACAGCTCCCGCGCCGCAGGCGATTATCGACTGTGACTCGTCCATGATGAAGACATTGTAGTAGCCCTCCCTGCCCTCCTTTGACCAGCCAGTGTTCTCAAGGTTTCCGACCATTCTGCTCTGGCGGTAGAGGTAGTAAGGCTTGTATCCGTTTTTGTAAAGGATCTCGTTTCCGAGCCCGATCATCTTTGCGGCGTCCTCGGCTTCCCTCTTGTCAAGCTGCTTGCCGTCCTGAGTCAGAGTTGATGCGCGCTTCATAGCGAGCGTATGGACAGTAACGCTCTCGGGAGACAGTGAAGCTATTTTTTCGATAGTATCTTTGAAGCCCCCGACCGTATCGCCGGGAAGACCGACAATAAGATCCGTATTGATGTGGTCGAAGCCCAGCTCTCTTGCAAGGCGGTAAGACTCGTAAACATCGTTTGCGGTATGATGTCTTCCGATGATCTCGAGCACTCTGTCGTCAAGCGTCTGCGGATTTATGCTGATCCTGTCAACGCCTGCATTTTTCATAGAAATGAGCTTGTCTTCCGTGATGGTGTCGGGTCTTCCCGCCTCCACCGTAAACTCACGGCAGCCCGACATATCAAAGTTTCTGCGTACCGTTTCGAGCACCCTGCTCATCTGATCGGCGTTGAGCGTAGTGGGAGTTCCGCCGCCCATATAGACCGATTCAAGGTGCAGACCGAGCCTGTCGGTGATCTGCGCCGTGTGTTCAAGCTCACGGCAGAGAAGCTGTGTGTACGGTTCGATGAGGTGCTTTGTACGTGCCGTTGACGCAGTTACGAACGAACAGTAGCTGCACCTGCTCGGGCAGAACGGGATAGCAATATACAGGCTGAACGACTGCGGCGTCGTCAGCTTCAGCACTCCCGCTTCACGGCGTTCCGTCTCGGCGGCAAGCTCCGTTTTCTCGCGCGACACACGGAACACGTTCATAAAGTGCGCCTTAGCCGCTTCCTCGCCCATTTCCTCTTTGAGCTTCCGGAATAGCTTGATCGGGCGCACTCCCGTCAGAAGTCCCCACGGCTGAGATACACCCGTACACTCCGCAAGGATATCGTAGAGAAGTATCGCCGCTTCAAGCTCCGTATCGGAACCGTCCTTGAGCGCCTTTGACGCTGTTTTCTCAAAATCATCGGTACGGACCGCCACGCTCACTTCCTTTGCGTCTTCCCCGACCGTTACACATATAAAAGGCGCTTCATACTCATCGCAGTCGTGCTTTTCTTCAAAGCGTGTGTTCGGGAAAAATGCCTTGGCGAGCTTTTCGATTTCATAATAAAAGCTGTTGTTGTTCAGATATATCTTCATAATTACAGGTAATCAAGCCCGTTGAGATACGGGTTTGACCTTCTTTCTTCGATTATTGTAGTCTCCTCGTTGTGACCGGGGTAAACACGGCAGATATCGTCAAGCCGTGCCAGCTTACGAAGCGAGCGCATAAGCTGATCTTCATCGCCTGTCGGGAAATCGGTCCTCCCTGCCGAGCGGCGGAAAAGCGTGTCACCCGAGAAAAGATGCTCCCCGCAGAGATAGCAGACCGAGCCTTGAGTATGACCCGGAGTGTCGATAACCGTAAACTCGCTTTCGCCGAGTGTGATCTTGTCGCCGTTGCAAACACCGATATCTGCTTCAAACGGCTCAATGGGAGCGCCGCCGAACAGTCTGCTGAGGTTCAGAAAATTATCGTTTATAAACGGCAAGTCCTTTTTTCCGAGCACAGCCTTCGCATCGGGGGCTTTTTTCAGAAGCGAAGCCACGCCCGAGATATGATCGAAATGGCCGTGAGTCAGCAGAATATAGTCGATCTTATCAAAGCCGACATTTTTAAGTATCATATCGAGCGCAGTATTATACCCGCCCGGATCGACAACGGCAGTTCTGCCCGTGCCCTCATCCGTGACAACATAGCAATTTACGCCCAGCTCCCCCACGGGAGCGGATTGTATTTTCAGCATATTTAAATCTCCGTAATAAATTTTTTAGTGTGGAGTACAGGAGCGGCTTTGCCCCTGCTTTTATATTTTTTATATTTTATATTAATTATAGAAATGCGTAAGTCCGTAACGAGGCGAAAGCTTACGCACACAGCAAGCATACGTAAAGCCTTTTCCCTCGTTCCACACTAATTATTTAAGGTGAAGTTCATCGGTATCTATAACAAGCGTTACGGGGCCGTCGTTGAGAAGCGACACCTTCATATCTGCTCCGAAAAGACCCTTTTCGACCTTCGATACCCCGTTTTTCAGAAGCTCGTCACAGAAGCGTTCGTAGAGAGGCTCCGCCGTTTCGGGACGTGCAGCCTTTATAAAGCTCGGACGTTTTCCGTGCGAACAGTCGCCGTACAAGGTAAAGTTCGAGATAACGAGGACCTGACCGCCGATATCCGAAAGCGCAAGATTCATTTTGTCATTTTCATCGGTAAAGACACGAAGCCCCGCGACCTTTGAAGCAAGTGCGTCACATTCCCGCTGAGAGTCGCCTTCACGCACTCCGAGCAGAACGAGGAAGCCGCGCGAGATCTCTCCGACTGTCACGCCGTCCACCTTTACGCACGCATCGGATACGCGCTGGATAACTGCTTTCATATAGTAAATATTCTCCCTTCGTCAGATTGCGCCGCTGCTCGTTCTTTCAACGCTCGTCACGCCCCGAACGGATGTCAGACGGGAAATGATATCTCGCAGGTGAGATTTGTCTCGGACAGTAATGTTGAATTTCACGATTGCTCTGCCGTTTCCGAGTGATCTTGAGCTCATATTGTGAATGTGTATCTTCATATTGTTGAGCTGACCCGACAGATCTGCAACAAGACCCGTTCTGTCGTAGGCTTTGATCTCGACCACCGTGCTGAAATATGAATTGACGGAACCCGACCATTTTGCGTTGACCCAGCGGTCGGGATCTTCGCACTCCTCGATCACCTTCGGCACATTCGAGCAGGTGCGCTTGTGAACGGAGATACCGTGTCCCTTTGTGATGAATGCGATGATCTCGTCACCCGGGAGCGGCGTACAGCACTTTGCAAACTTGATGTCCACGTCGTCCATGCCCTCGATCACAACGCCGCTCTTTGACGAAGCGGAATGGACAGGCTCGCTCGTCAGCGGAACGACAAATTCCTCGTCCTTTGTGTCGTTCTTGTTCTTCTCGGCTACGATCTTGAGGTATTCTTCCTTCATTCTCGGAAGGAGCTTCCAGAGCACCGTTCCGCCGTAGCTGATAGACGCATAGAAGTTCTCCATATTGGGGATATTCTTCTTTTTGAGGATCGGCTCCATCATACGGGAGAGATCCTTTTCGTCAAGGTCGATGCCGTTTCTGCGGCACTCTTTTTCAAATTCGGCTTTTCCGAGGATAATATTCTCCTCACGCTTTTCACGCTTGAACCACTGTCTGATCTTGTTGCGTGCCTCGGACGTTTTTACGATCTTGAGCCAGTCTCTCGACGGTCCGACTGAGCCTTCCTTACCCGTCAGGATCTCGATAATATCGCCCGTCTTCACAACGTAGTCAATAGGCACGATCCTGTAATTTGCCTTTGCGCCGAGCATTCTGTTGCCGACCTCGCTGTGGATCGCATAGGCAACGTCGATCGCCGTTGAGCCCATGGGCAGGTTGATGAGCTTGCCGCGCGGTGTATATACGAAGACCTCGTCCGAGGAAAGGTCTGTCTTGATATCCTTGATAAGTCTTGCGGGGTCGTGATTGTCCTCCTGATTTTCGAGCATCTTGCGGATCCATGCAAGCTGTTCGTCCATCGAGCTTTTGGATTTGAGTCCGAGCTTGTATTTCCAGTGAGCGGCGATACCGTACTCGGCTGTCATATGCATTTCCTTTGTACGTATCTGCACCTCGAAGGGCACACCGTCCGTACCGATAACTGTTGTATGAAGCGAACGGTAATAGTTCGGCTTCGGCGTTGAGATATAGTCCTTGAAGCGTGACGGGAGCGGCTGGTACATATCGTGGATTATCCCGAGGACGTTGTAACAGTCGTTCGGCTCGTCAACAATAACTCTTACTGCATAGATGTCGTATATTTCCTGAAGTGATTTTCCCTGAACGATGAGCTTTTTGTATATTCCGTGGATACTCTTTACTCTTCCGCTGACGATCGCGCCCTTTATATACTTATCGACACGCTCTCTGATCTGTTCGATGATCTTTCTGATAAAGCCCTGACCGTCTACGATGTTGTTCTCTAAGTAGGTCTCGATCTCCTTATAGCCTATGGGGTCGAGATACTGAAGCGACAGATCCTCCATTTCGTCCTTGATAGCCTTGATACCGAGGCGGTGCGCGATCGGTGCAAATACCTCCATGGTCTCGAGCGCTATATCTCTGCGCTTCTGCTCGCGCATACAGTCTATAGTGCGCATATTGTGGAGCCTGTCTGCAAGCTTGATGATTATAACTCGGATATCGTCCGCCATAGCGATGAGCATCTTGCGGACGTTCTCTGCCTGACGCTCCTCCTTCTCGGTGTATGCGATCTTGCTGATCTTTGTAACGCCGTCAACAAGATGCGCCACGTCCTCTCCGAACTGCTGTCTTACCTCGTCAAGCGTGACGGGAGTATCCTCCACAACATCGTGGAGCAAAGCGGCGACGACCGAGTCGGTATCCATACCGAGATCAACGATTATACAGGCGACCGATGTTGGGTGAAGGATATAAGGCACACCCGAGACCCTGCGCTGATCGCCGTGCATCTTTTCGGCAAGGCGATACGCTCTGTCGATCTTTTCGCGGTCATACTCGTTGGAACTCTTATTAAGCAGTTCACAAAGTTCTTCGTAATCCTGATAATACTTTCTGTTAGCAGCCAATATAACCACACCTTTCCGTTTTCCATATTCTCTTTTCGGCGAACGTCTTTCCCCAAAGCCTCGCCCAACCTTTTCGGTCTGCAAAAAAGGTAATTATATTCTATTATAATCTTATTGAATACAAAAATCAACAACTTTTTTCATTATAATTACAAAAAATGCAATGAATATTCTTGAAAAACAACAAAAAGATACAAAAATCAGACATTGTAGAAAAAACCGCCGCATACAGTACAGCGGCGGTCATTATACAATAAAGAACAGTATATGGAATTACTTAAGGCGCGCAAGTATCGGCGCAGACATCAGCTCTGCCTTCTTCGGAGCTTCAACAATGCCGATCATCAGCTTGTCGCCCGAATTTTCCGCTCTCACAAGAGAAAGCTGGTCGAGCGCCTTAATAATTACGAGCAGTTTCCCGAGCGTCATACCCTCTCTTCCGACCCTGTGAAGCAAAATCTCGGGAGAAAAGCCGAAGCCGCCCTCTGCTCTTAAATATCTGTAGACTGCGGCGAAGTCTTCGCGCGTCGGCAGAAGCTCCGCTTTAACCTCACTGTCAACAGGCTTTCCGCAGAGGTACTCCTCGTAGATACGCCTGCTTTTAAGGAAAAGTCCGTTGTCATAGTCGGTGAATTTAATATCACGAACGACAGACGATACCGTGCGCACGCCCCTGAAATCATTGACCTTTACATCGACTGCGATATTTACAAGGTCGCCCTTTCTGTACGGGAAATCTTTTCTTGCAATGGAAAAGCAGACGGCGCTGTCCCTGTGATCGTCCCGCTTGAAATGGATCTTCGTGAATGCGCCGTCCCTGAGCGGCTCGACATCGGTTATGGTTACCGAGCCGTAGGCAAAGACGGGCTTTTCGTTTTCCGTTCCGTAAGGCTCCAGAGCGGAAAGCGAATCGAGGTGTTCGGGACGGAGCGTTGCAGGCTTGAGCCAGGCGGAGATCTCGAGCGTCGGGAAAAACTCGTCTTCGAGCGTGTCGGCATATTCGTTTATCATATCACGGAATGCGTCTATATTCTCGGTCGGCAGCGACATTCCCGCCGCCATCGGGTGACCTCCGAAAACGGTGAGCAGCGACTGACAGTATGTAACGCCCGTCACCATAGGGAAACCCTCGAGACTGCGGGCGGAACCTCTCGCCTTGTCTGCCTCGTATGAAATGACGATCGTGGGCTTGCCGTAGATATCCCGTATTCTTGAAGCAACAAGTCCGATAACGCCGTTGTGCCAGCCTTCCCCCGCAACGACTATTATCTTTCTGCTTCGTATATTCTCGTTTTCATCGAGAGTTTTTTTCGCTGCGGCGACTATCTCTTTTTCAAGCTCCTTGCGGCGCGCGTTATAGTCGCAAAGCTCCTTTGCAAGCGAGCGCGCCTTTTCCTCGTCGTCTGTTGTCAGAAGATCGACCGCCTTGAGCGCGATATCTACTCTGCCGCCCGCATTGATCCTCGGTCCCAGGACAAAACCGATCTCTCCCGAAGTGATATCCTTGTCCCCGACGCCCGAAAGCTCACGAAGCACACGGATACCGATATTGTCGTTATTCTCGTTGATGCGGCGCAGACCCTCTCTGACGATCATCCTGTTCTCGCCCGTCAGACTTACTACGTCTGCGACCGTTCCTATCGCGCAGATACCTATATACCGATCGAGTATATCTTCCATATCGAGCGCATCGCCCTCAAGCGCCATGATGAGCTTCAAAGCCACGCCCGCCCCGCACAGGAACTTAAAATCGCTTTCATCGTCTTTTCTGTGCGGATCGACTATAGCCGCCGCATCGGGCAGTACCTCGGGCGGCTCGTGGTGATCGGTAACGACAACATCTATCCCGAGAGAATTTGCATGGGCGATCTCCTTGACGGCGGAGATACCGTTATCGACCGTGATTATAAGATCTACTCCCTGCTCGTGCAGCTTATCTACTGCGCCGACATTCAACCCGTAGCCTTCCTTGTCTCTCGAGGGGATATAATACATTACGTCAGCCCACAGACTTTTCAGATAGAGATACATCATCGAGGTAGAGGTTACGCCGTCTGCGTCAAAGTCGCCGTAAATGCAGATCTTTTCGTTGTTTTCGATCGCATCAAGGATCCTCTGCGCTGCCTTGTCCATATCTTTTATCATGAAAGGATCGGCAATGTCAAATTCATCCGAAAGAAACTCCTCCATCTCGATCTCGTCCTCCATTCCCCTGAGCAGGAGGACAAGAGCCGTCAGCGGAGACAAGCCGAGCTCTTCCGCAATTTCATTTGCCCTTGATTTATCGCCCTTTGCGTTGATCCATTTTTTCATCTGCTGTGATCCTTTCGTAAATAAGTTGACAATAAGAAAAACCGCCGCACGAAGCAGCGTGTTTTTCTGTAAATGTTACTGCGATGCTGCCCCGGAAGACGCCGAAGACGATGCGGCAGAAGCCGTTGACGAAACATCATTTGCATCCTTGACCGTTATGGTCGCAGTGTAGGAGCCGTATACCCAGCAGGAGGTCGCATTGTCGATATGGATCGCAACAGGCATAACGGACGTGCCTATCTTGGAGCCGCTCAGATCTACCGCTGCCGTCAGATCGTCGCTCGTCAGCTCTGCGATCTCCTCCTTCGGACCGATAATGCGTACATACTGCGTATTGTAGTCGGAGTTTGACGCAATCAGACCTTCGGGCACATTCACAAAATCATAGCGTGTTACAGCAAACGACTTCGTGTTGAACTGCGAGAAATTAAATGTTACGGAAGCATTCTCAACGCTGCTTATATTGCGGACGCCTTCGGGCATTACTATGCTGTAGGTAAGAGGCGCATTGTAAAGCGAGATTGAACTGAGATCTACCGTTCCGACAGATATGCTGTCAACACCTTCAAGAGTCTCGGCAGAAGCGGCGATCTCTATCTGATCGGGCTCGATTGTGCAAAGTGTGCTGCTGTCAAAGTTTTCGGGCGCGTTTAAGAAATCGACCGTCAGCGGCACCGTTTTCTTGACCAGAACGGGGATAGTAGCGTCAACCTCCAGCGGCGACAGCGTTATCGAGGAATCGTCTATGACATTTCCATCGGAATCGAGAAGCTCGATCTGCAGCGAGGAGAAAGTCGTCGTCTCTTCAAGCTCTTTGTCGATATCCTGTGAAACTACCGCCTTGACCGCCTTCGACACGCTCTGTTCGGGTCCGCTGACCGTGACTGTCTGCTGTGACAGCGAAGGCGAGCCGATATAATACTCTACAGGCGACGTTGCGTTGATCTGCGATTCGATCGGAAGCTCAGTCGTGATTATCTTATCGACCGTTATCTTGACCTCCGACGGTGTGACGGAGATTATGTCGTAATTATTCTTTACGCCGAGCTGGCGCGCAAGAAGCGATACGTTATAAGTACCCGAGGCAACGATATTTCCGAGATTTGACCCGTAGACCTGTATGTCGGTCTTCTGTAGTGAGCCGACTGTAACGCTGTTTCCCTTGACTCTGACCGTTGCGGTGAAATCGTTGACGGGAACGCCGTCTATGCTGATAACGGAAAGCTCGCTCTCCTTTGCGTCCTCCGACAGCTCCATTGTAACGGGTATATCGGCTATCGGGTAGTTTCCTGTCTCGCCGTTGTTGACTGACATAACTGCCCAGATAAAAAACGCAATGATAAACGACACCGCAAGCATTACCTTGTCATTGTCAAACAGAGATCCGAATGCAGGTCGCCGCTTCTCCTTTTTTTCGGGCTTTTCGGGCTTGTCCGTTTTATCGTCGGCATCTGCCGCTTCCGCACCGATAATCGGCTTTTCATGTGCTTTTTCTTTTATATCTATATCTTCGGCAGCGGTCTTCTCCTTTTCGGGAGCTGCATTTTCCGCTTTCTTTTTCTTACTGCTCACTCTTAGACTTCTCCTTTTTGCCGCCCTTGCGGAACGAGAATTTCTCGGGTGTTTTGCTTTCTTCGACCACAAGCAGTCTGTTAAGCTCGCGCGTCAGAGTATCTCTGTTGTAATTTCTCTTGATCGCACCGTTGAGTGCAATGCTGACCGCGCCTGTCTCTTCGGAAACAACTACGACTACTGCGTCCGATACCTCGCTGACTCCGATCGCAGCGCGGTGACGTGTTCCGAGATTGTCGTCAACATTCTTGTTGTCGTGCGTCAGGGGCAGGATACAGCCCGCCGCATAGACTCGTCCGTCACGCACTATCATCGCTCCGTCATGAAGCGGAGCTTTGTTGTAGAATACATTTCCGATCATCATAATAGACGGAGTGGCGTTGATGATCGTGCCTGTATCGGCGATATCTCCGAGTCTTGTCCTGCGCTCGAAAACGATGAGCGCACCCGTCTTGCTTTCGTGAAGCTGCATAACAGCCTCAACATATATAGAGATATACTGGCTGATCGCAGGAAGTCCGTTTTCTCCCGATGATCCCGTAAGTATGCTTCTGATCCGTTTGTAGGTATAATTGCTCCGCCCGATCTGCTCGAGAAATTTTCTGATCTCGGGCTGGAACACTATAAAGATAACGATCACGGCAAACTCAAAGAAACGGTTCAGAAGCGCCGTCATCATCGTGAAGTTGAAAAGATTTGCTGCGCCGTAGAGGATCAGCAGGACAAATATGCCCTTTACAAGCTGAACGGCTCTCGTCTCGCGCACCAGCTTTGTTATATAAAATATTATTACTCCGATCGCGACTATATCGACAAGATCCTTGAAGCGGAAGGTTCGCATGATCGCAAGGAAGTTTTCTATCAATTGATTGATCGTGCTCATAATTATACATTCCCCGAAAAATGTTTAGACCTGCGCTGCAGACTGATTGCAGCTTATAAAAAGAGATACTTAAAAACGTCTCTATAATATTTTACCACAAAATTCGATATATGCAACCGCTTTCAAGAACTTTGCACAAAAAATTTTTCACTTGATTTTCATATATAATTTTATACGCCGCAAATATAAAACTTTGATGCATAAATTCAGCCCCGCCGAACATGAACGGCAGGGCTGATTATTTATTCTACATTCCCGCTATCACACGAGACAGGGTCACTATCTCATTAAAATTGGTAAAATACGACGGTGCGATCCTGACGGCGCCTCTTTTTTCTGTCCTGAAATGTTCGTGTGCGAGCGGCGCGCAGTGAAGACCCGCTCTTACAGCGATCCCACGTTTTGACAGATACTCCGCGCACTGCTCCGAGCCGAGATCTCCGACATTGAACGACATCACGCCGCCGCAGCTTCGGATATCGGGGCGCTTTGTGTACAGGATAACATTTCTGTTTGCGGACAATCTGTCGTAAAGCTCCGAGAGCAGACTTATCTCTTTTGAGTGTATTCTGCCGATCCCCGTTGTTTTCACAAAATCGAGTCCCGCCGACAGCGCACAGATACCCGGATAGTTCGGTGTTCCGCTTTCGAATTTATCGGGCGGAAAGTCGGGCTGGGAAAGCGAGATCGAGCCGCTGCCCGTTCCGCCCTCAATGATGGTCGATAAAAGCTGCGGATCGGAAACTATCAGAAGTCCCGTTCCCATTGTGCCGTAAAGCCCCTTGTGAGCCGGGATACATACAAAATCGAAGCCGCTTTCCGAGGCGTTTATCTCAAATACACCTGCGCTCTGAGCCGCGTCTGTCATAAAAAGGATACCGTACTGACGGCAAAGCGCCGCCAGCCGCTCCACAGGCAGTCTTATCCCCCAGACGTTAGATACGTGAGTGCAGATAACAAGCCGTGTACTGCTCCTGAGAGCTTCACGGAAGTTCGATATAGTCTCGTCATTGTCGGAAGCCACACGTGCGGCGGTATATGTCACGCCCCTTTGGGTCATCGCCTTCAGCGGGCGCATAACTGCGTTGTGCTCCATATCCGATACAACAACGTGATCGCCGCTTTTTAAAAGCCCCTTTATGACCATATTGCACGAGTAGGTGCAGCCGGGTGTGAAGATAACATTTTCGGGACTTTTCGCTCCGAACATTTCGGCTGCCTTGACCCTGCAGCTGTAGATATTCTCCCCTGCCTTCATTGCAAGAGAGTGACCGCTCCTGCCCGGGTTTGCGGAGTACATCGCAGCGCTGCCGAGCGCGCGTCTGACGCTCTGCGGCTTCGGGTAGGTCGTGGCGGCATTGTCAAGATAGATCATGTGTCACCGCCCGTTCTGAAGTTGCGCACAATCTCGCGGGCGCGGCGTATATCACTTCCGATCCTCAGGCTGTAGCCGCAGCCGTTTTCAAGTCCCGGCGTTCTTATAAGGGACGCGCGGATCCCTTTTCTCAACAGCATTTCTCTGACCCGCATAGCTTCCGTCAGAGAACGCATTTTTATTATATTGTTCTGTTCCATATTTTCACCTCTCTGATCGGAGAATTTTCTCCGATATTACAGTATATGCACAAAATGCGCAGGCGCAATCTGCGGCGCAGCGATACCGGGCATTTTTTATTATGAAAATATGATACAGAAAAAAGCCGACACAAAAAGTGACGGCTTTTCAAGAGCGGACGACGGGACTCGAACCCGCCGCATCCACCTTGGGAAGGTGGCACTCTACCGGATGAGTTACGTCCGCAAAATATCTCTGTTCTTTATTATATACCAAACAGAAAAATTTTGCAAGCATTTTTTCATCTGCAGGCGGACAGTGTCCGCTGACAATTCCGCCCGACTTTATTTTAGACGAAAGTTGTCTGCGCACATCTGATTTTTTCTTCCTTGCAGACAGTATTCCTGCGGTCGTTTCATACAATCTGACTGCGCAATATGAGCACTCGCTTTAATCAGTGTCTCCTTAAATAAACGCCGCAAAAGAAGCGTCGCTCGGCATTCTCCAATCGCCTCTCGGACTGAGCGACACGGAGCCGACCTTCGGAGAATCGGGAATACAGCTTCTCTTGAACTGACTGATAAAGAAGCGTCTTATGAACACCGTCAGCCACTTGTCGATCGTCTTTTCGTCATACTTTCCGTCAAAGGCTTTGAGCGCAAGCTTAAGTATCTTCTCCCTCGAAGAACCGAAGCGGACAAAATGATAGAGGAAGAAATCGTGAAGCTCGTAGGGACCGATGTTGTCCTCCGTTTTCTGTGCGATCTTTCCGTTTTCATCGGGCGGGAGCAGCTCGGGCGATACGGGCGTGTCGAGGATATCGGTCAGTGTTGCTCTGACTTCCTTGCTGCCGCGCTGAGCCTCGTATTCAACTATGTATCTGACAAGCGTCTTGGGAACGCTCGCATTGACGCCGTACATACTCATGTGGTCGCCGTTGTAGGTGCACCAGCCCATAGCAAGCTCCGACAGATCGCCCGTTCCGACGAGCAGGCAGTTTTCCTTGTTCGCAAGGTCGAAAAGCACCTGTGTGCGCTCACGGGCCTGAGTATTTTCATACGTAATATCCTTGATGTCGGGGTCGTGTCCGATGTCGCTCATATGAAGCAGACACGCCTCCTTTATGTTTATCTCCCGTATCGTCACGCCAAGCTCCCGCATAAGCTCGATCGCATTCGTATAGGTGCGGTCGGTCGTGCCGAAGCCGGGCATTGTCACGCCGATGATATCTGAGCTCGGCTTTCCGAGCAGCTTCATCGCGCGCACCGCAACAAGCAGCGCAAGCGTCGAATCAAGACCGCCGCTGATGCCGATGACGCAGCCCTTTGAGCCGACGTGTTCGAGACGCTTTGCAAGTCCGCTCGACTGGATATTGAGTATCTCTCCGCAGCGTCTTGAACGGCTGTCGCTGTCAGACGGCACGAACGGATGAGGATCGACGTACCTGTATTTCAGATCGTTCTCTGGATTTGATGTAATGCAGTCACTGAAAATGCACCCGTTTATCTCGTTATCGCTGTCGCCGAAGGTGATATTCTGCCGTCTGAGCGTATTGAGCTTTTCGATGTCGATATCTGCGATAGTCAATACCGTATCACGGACGAAACGCTCGCCCGATGCGCAGATACCGCCGTTTTCCGCAATTACGGTCGCTCCCGAGAAAACAAGGTCTGTCGTGCTCTCGAAAACGGATGCGCCCGCATAGGCATAAGCGCAGATACACCGAGCCGACTGGTTTGCAACGAGCGACTCTCTGTACTCCGCCTTTGAGACATACTCGTCGCTTGCGGACAGGTTGCATATAATGTTTGCGCCCGACAAAGCAAGCGTAGACGACGGAGGTATCGGCGCCCAGAGATCCTCGCAGATCTCGATCCCGAGCATTGCCCCGCCGCCGAGGTCGAAAATGCAGCTTCCCATAAGTACGGGAAAGTCGTCCAGGCAGTACGTCATTTTATTCTCCGACGGAGCGGGAGCAAACCAGCGCTTTTCGTAGAACTCGTGATAATTCGCGATATATTTCTTCGGAACTGCGCCTATGATCCTGCCCTTGTTCACAACGACGGCGCAGTTGTACAGACGGGATCCGAACTTTATCGGCATACCGACAATGATCGTCATGTCGATGTCCTTTGTCACGGACAAAAGCGTATCAAGCGCGGAATAAGCCTTGTCGATCAGCGCATTGTTATGAAAAAGGTCGGCGCAGGTATAGCCCGTTACCGACAGCTCGGGCGTCAGCAGAAGCCTTACGCTCTCCGCCTCTGCTTTTTTCACTGCGTTCACAATCTCCCTTATATTATACTCGGGATCCGCGACCTTCAGTCTGAGACTCGCCGCGGCAATTCTGAAAAACGGTTCGTTCATAAAATCGACCCCCATTATTTTTCTGTAATTAGATTATAATATAATTGCGCTCATTTTGCAATAAAGACACGCAAAAAAGCAGTCATGCGCCGCTTGAGCACAATGTTTCGCAAGTGTATGATTTTAGTGGGCATCCGCTCCTGCGAAGTGAAAGTATAAATTTGCAATACCTGACAGCGGAATTGCCTGCGGACGCTTGTCCGCATCGGGTAAGTGTAATTTTTTAGTGGGCATCCGCTCCTGCGGAGTGAAAGTATAAATTTGCAATACCTGACAGCGGAATTGCCTGCGGACGCTTGTCCGGCAATGTTTCAAAAACAGTGGCATTTTCCGTGAAAATATGTTATCATAATAGAAATGAGATCTGTATCGGAGGTGCAGTGCCATGGACAAGAGCTGCGGTATCGAGAAAAAGTGCGGCGCATGTCAGCTTTCCAATATGACTTACGAGCGTCAGCTCGGCTTCAAGCAGGCAAAGGTCGTCAAGCTGCTGAGACGTTTCTGCCATGTAGAGGAGATCATCCCCATGAACGAGCCGTACAATTACAGGTGCAAATCGCAGTACGGCATAAGAA
>ONIC01000186.1 GCA_900317815.1 uncultured Eubacteriales bacterium
GGCAGTATTCCTGCGGTCGTTTCGTGCAATCTGCCTGAAAATCTGACGGCGCAATATGAGCACTCGCTTTAATCAGTGTCTCCCTAATTCGGAATGCGGAATGTGCAATTCGGAATTAAAGGAAAACACGGAAGCTTTAGATAAAATAAAGCTGCATCACGAAACTCCACACTCCACATTCCATACTAAAAAACAGGGGGTCTTTACAATGGCAGAAAAAATATATACAAAGAATGCGCCCGATGCGATCGGTCCGTATTCTCAGGCAGTCAAGGTCGGCTCACTCGTATTTACGTCGGGTCAGATCGCTATCAACCCGGCGACGGGCGCTGTTGAGGCTGATACTATCGAAGCTCAGACAGAGCAGGTATGTAAAAACCTCGGCGCGGTTCTCGCACAGGCAGGCAGCAGCTTTGACAAAGCAGTAAAAACTGTATGCTTTTTGGCAGACATGGGCGATTTCGCAGCGTTCAATGAGGTATACGGAAAGTATTTCACATCTAAGCCGGCACGTTCCTGCGTGGCAGTGAAGAGTCTGCCCAAGAACGTACTCGTTGAGGTCGAGGTCATCGCCGAGGCTTGATGTATAATCATAACTGACGACAGAAAGGACTGATTCGAATGGTTTTAAACGGTTCAGAGATACTGGCTAACGTTCTTATCGAGAATGAAGTAGACACCATTTTCGGTTATCCGGGCGGTGCCGTTCTCAATATCTATGACGCACTTTATAAATACAGTGATAAGATCACTCACATTATGACGGCTCACGAGCAGGGCGCATCTCACGCCGCAGACGGCTACGCAAGAGCAACGGGAAAGACGGGCGTTGTACTCGCAACCTCGGGCCCCGGTGCGACAAACCTTGTAACGGGTATCGCAACTGCTTACATGGACTCCGTTCCGATGGTAGCTATCACGGGCAACGTTCCCAACTCGCTTATCGGACGTGACTCCTTCCAGGAGGTCTACATTGCAGGCATCACGATGCCTATCACAAAACACAATTTCGTAGTACGCAAGATCGAGGATCTCGCTCCGACACTCAGATCGGCTTTCAAGATCGCGATCAGCGGCAGACCGGGTCCCGTTCTGGTAGATATCCCGAAGGATATCACCGCAGCGGTAACGGAGTATACTCCTGCACCGAAGCAGACGGCAAACCGTCAGCTCAGCTATACGGGCGACAACATAGAGGAGATCGCCGACACGATCAACAAGGCTAAGAGACCGATCATCATCTTCGGCGGCGGCGTGAAGTACTCAAACGCCGACAAGATCCTCAAGAATATCATCAAGAAAGCAAACATTCCCGCTACTCATACACTTATGGCGGCAGGCGTACTTCGCTGGGATATGGAGGAGAACCTCGGTATGCTCGGTATGCACGGCTCGGTAGCTGCCAACAAGGCAGTAAACGAGGCTGACGTTATCGTAACAATCGGAAGCCGCTTCTCGGACAGAGTTGCGCTTGCTCCCGGAAAATTCGGTAAGAGAGCAACGCTTATTCATATCGACATCGACCAGAGCGAGATCGACAAGAATGTCAAGACGGATTACCATATCGTAGGCGACGCAGAGACAGTTCTCGGAGAGCTTGAGCCTCTACTCGACGAGGCAGACCGCAGCGACTGGTTCAAGGAGATCAACTCTCTGCGCAGAGATATCCCGTATTCGACAGGCGACGGCAAGCTCCATCCGAAGCAGATCATGGACATCATCAGCGAGGAAGCCGGCGAGGACGGATTATATGTAACGGACGTAGGTCAGCATCAAATGTGGGCTGCGCAGTATCTGCACCATGTCAAGGCGGAGAACTTCCTGACATCGGGCGGCCTCGGCACTATGGGCTACGGCTACGGCGCTGCTATCGGCGCTCAGATCGGCACGGGCAGAAAGCCTGTCTTCCACATCACGGGCGACGGTTCGTTCCACATGAACTTAAACGAGGCTTGTACGGCTGTAACGTACGATCTCCCCGTTATCTCGATCTGTATCAATAACGAAGTACTCGGTATGGTAAGACAGTGGCAGACGAGCTTCTACGGCAAGCGCTACTCCTCGACCGATCCGGGAAGAAAGACGAACTTTGTCAAGGTAGCTGAGGGCTTCGGCGCTAAGGGCTATTCCTGCAAAACTGCGGACGAGTTCAGAGCGGCTCTCAAAGAAGCTATCGCATACGGCGGCCCCGTATGGATCGAGTGCCTGATCGACAAGGACGAGCGTGTTCTCCCGATGATCCCGGGCGGCGGCACGGTAGACGACATAATTTACGAATAAGGGGAGGTGCAGCTTGCTATGAATAAGAAAAAGTATCTCAGCATTCTTGTGGACAACCACGAGGGCGTGCTCACGAGGATCGCTTCCCTCTTCCGTCAGAGAGGCTTCAACATCGACAGCCTCACCGTTTCGGCAACGAACGACAGCTCCCTTTCGAGAGTTACGATCGGTATGTCGGGCGACGAGGAGGAAATAAAGCAGATCGTCAATCAGACGAAGAAACTCTATGAATATGAGGGTATGTTCGAGATCGACCCGAACGACAGCCTTATTCGTGAACTTCTGCTTGTAAAGGTAGCATCGAACGAGCATATCAGAAGCAGCCTGCTTGAGCTTGCTTCCATCTATAAGGCAAAGATCATTGACGTATCGGACGGCAGCCTTGTTTTCGAGCTTACGGGCAAGCCGATCAAGCTTGATTCCTACATCGAAAATCTCAAGCCGTACACGATCCTTGAGATGTGCCGCACGGGCGCTACAGCTCTGCAGCGCGGCAAGGTCAAGATGACAAAGTGATCTCATTTTAACTGAAACGGAGATGTTTACATTGAGAAGTGACAATGTTACAAAGGGCGTAGAACGCGCTCCGAACAGAAGCCTTTTCTACGCTATGGGTTATACAAAGGAAGAGCTCGACAGACCGCTGATCGGCGTTGTGTCGGCTCACAGCGAGATCGTTCCGGGTCATATCCACCTCGACAAGATCGCCGAAGCCGTTAAGGCAGGCGTTCGTCTTGCGGGAGGTACTCCGATCATGGTTCCCGCTATCGGCGTTTGCGACGGTATCGCAATGGGTCACCTCGGAATGAAGTATTCGCTGCCGTCGAGAGAGCTTATCGCCGACTCTGTCGAGACTATGGCTCAGGCGCACGCATTTGACGGACTCGTGCTCATTCCCAACTGCGACAAGATCGTTCCCGGAATGGTAATGGGTGCGGCAAGACTTAATATTCCCGCAGTAGTATGCAGCGGCGGTCCTATGCTCGCAGGTACATACGACGGCGCGGAGGTCTCGCTTTCCAAGATGTTCGAGGCTGTAGGCTCGTACAAGGCAGGACTTATCGACGAGAATAAACTCACGGAATGCGAGCAGGGCGTTTGTCCCGGCTGCGGTTCGTGCGCAGGAATGTACACGGCGAACTCTATGAACTGCCTGTGCGAATCTCTCGGTATCGCTCTTCCCGGAAACGGCACTATACCTGCAGTTTCTTCCAAGAGGATCATGCTTGCAAAGCACGCAGGTATGGCTATCATGGAGCTTGTGAAGAAGGATATCAAGACGAGAGACATCATCAACGAGAAGTCTATCAGAAATGCGCTCGCATGCGATATGGCTCTCGGCTGCTCGTCAAACTCCGTTCTCCATCTTCTTGCTATCGCAAACGAGGCAGGTATTCCGCTTGATCTCAACGTATTCAACGAGATGAGCGCCAAGACTCCGAACCTCTGCCACCTTGCTCCCGCAGGTCCGACACATATACAGGATCTCAATGCGGCAGGCGGCGTTCCCGCAGTTCAGGCGGAGCTTGCAAAGCGCGGACTGATAGATCTTTCGCTTATCACGGCAACAGGAAAGACCGTAGGCGAGAACATCGAGGGCGCTTACGTCAAGGATACAAATTCGATCAGAACTATCGACAATCCGTACAGTGAGACGGGCGGTATACAGATCCTCTGGGGCAACATCGCAAAGAACGGCTGCGTTGTCAAAAGAAGCGCAGTTGCTCCCGAGATGCTCGTTCACAAGGGACCTGCGCGTGTTTTCGACAGCGAGGACGATGCGATCAAGGCAATCTACAATTCTCAGATCGTTGACGGCGACGTTGTAGTTATCCGCTATGAGGGACCGAAGGGCGGTCCGGGAATGAGAGAGATGCTCAACCCGACAAGTGCGCTTGCAGGAATGAAGCTTGACAAGACTGTTGCGCTCATCACCGACGGACGTTTCTCGGGCGCAAGCCGCGGCGCGTCGATCGGTCACGTCTGCCCCGAGGCGGCAGACGGCGGCGAGATCGGACTTATCAAGGAAGGCGATATCATCAGCATAGATATCCCGAATGCTTCGATCGAGCTTGAAGTTTCCGATGAAGAGCTTGCGAAGAGAAAGGCAGAGTACACAGCGCCTGCGCCGAAGATCACAACGGGCTGGCTCGCTCGTTACTCTAAGCTCGTAAGCACAGCATCCAAAGGCGCGATCATGAAGACCTACGAGGAATTCTGATAAACAATCGAGCGTATCTTACGATTCTCAGCATAATAAAACACAGTTGAAAAAACGCCGGCATGAAAATATGTCGGCGTTTGTCTTATATATGATGCGGTGATACTCCGCAGTTTTTTATGCATATTCGATCTCCCTGCCCGCATATAAATTTGCAGAAGAACACGGAGCGCTTTCTGCGTTTCCGATCAGGGAAAGGGAAGAAGAAAATGAATCAATATTTTCCGGAAGGTGTACTGGTAAAAAGCAGTGAGAACAAGGCGGCTGTATCATCGGAGCAGTCCCTCAGAGAAGCGATGAACGAGGGCATGATATTAGAGGCGTATGTGACGATGTGTACGAGCAGTCACGATCTGATCGTCGATCTCGGAGAAGTCATCGGCGTGATCCCCCGTGAGGAAGGCGCACTCGGCATAAAGGAGGGAACCGTGCGCGATATTGCCGTGATCTCCCGTGTAAATCGCGCTGTGTGTTTTATAATAACGGATATTGATACACTGCCCGACGGAACTGTGAAAGCGACGCTTTCTCGTGCGGCGGCTCAGCGCAGATGTATGGAGGACTTCATAGCAAGGCTTGCCCCGGGAGACGTTATCGACGCTTCGATAACTCATCTTGAACATTTCGGCGCATTTGCCGATATCGGCTGCGGTATACCCTCGCTTATACCTATAGACTCAATGTCTGTATCACGCATTGAACATCCTTCTCAGAGGTTCGCAGTCGGGGAGCGTGTGAAGGCTGTTGTACGGAGTGTGGACGGCGGCAGAGTGTGCCTGAGTCACAAAGAGCTGCTCGGTACATGGGAGGAAAACGCAGCTTGCTTCGAGATAGGGCAAACCGTCACGGGGATCGTGAGAAGTGTGGAGAGTTACGGCGCTTTTGTCGAGCTTGCGCCGAACCTTGCGGGTCTTGCGGAGCTGAAGGACGGGATAGAAACAGGAATGAGGGTGAGTGTTTACATAAAAAACATCATACCCTCGAAGATGAAGATCAAGCTTATTATCATCGATGCGTTCAACGAGTCGGTGCGCCCCGCGTCGCCGAAATACTTCTTCGAAGGAAGCAAAATGGTGCATTTCCGCTACTCCCCCGAGGGCTGCGAGAAGGTGATCGAGACAAGGTTTGAGTGAGAAAAAAGAAAAAGCCGCGGCAGAATTAAGCTGCCGTGGCTTTTGTATTGTGTGTACAGTGCGTCAGCCTTTGGAACGGGAGACGTGCACATGCCTGGTCTCAAGTTCGTTTACTACGATCCCCGGGTTTATCGACTGCAGCTTATATATCAGGCGTTCCCATTCGTACTCGCGAAAGGTGTCTGATTTGGCGACGAATACATCTCGTCGTGGTTCTACTGTTATAAAATACGAATAGTCGCTGCCGGTTCTTTGACCGGAGTAAGTAGTTTTGACAGGGGTTATATATTTTATGTCGAGAATAGGGACCACCGCTCCCGTGTTTCTGCCGAAAAGGAAAGATCCGCCCGCTCTTAATGCATCGTCAAAAAAAGACTCAGCGTTATTGAAATTTGCGTCGGCAAGCATCAGCAGACCGCGACGGCTGAGCTCGTTCTTTAAGCTGTTGTATTCAAGAGCGTGTTTCACATAGAGAATATAAAAGATCACCAATACTACGATCAAGGAGCCCGCGTCGGCCATTACAGCCATTTTCCAATCGGTGATGCCCTCGGGATGGAATATCATCTCATACGTAAGCACTAACGGAAACATGGCGAAAAACGCCGCAACCAGAATTGCGCAGCCCGGTTTCGGGCGTACGTACTTGTCAAAGCTCATAAAGTATACCTCCTTGAAATGGTGAGCGCAGTCCGGGTCGCCCGAATTGTATTTGGGAACGTGCTCCTCCCGCTCCATAATTTTTCGTGAACATAACAGCTTCGGCGGGCAAAAATATTGCATCGGGACGGCGGACGAATGTATCTCTAAAAATTCATAGTATACAACATCCGAAAAAGCTTATAACTAACGCCGACATTTTAAAGTGCCGGCGTTTTTGTTTATCGTGCGTAATCTATCGCACGCGATTCTCGTATTATGTTGACCTTGACCTGACCGGGATACTCGAGATCGGTCTCGATCTTCTTGCAGATATCCCTTGCAAGCGGGATCATACGTTCGTCGTTTACGACCTCGGGCTTGACCATGATCCTGATCTCACGGCCTGCCTGGATAGCATAGCAGCTTTCAACGCCTTCAAACGACGATGCGACCTCTTCGAGCTTCTGGAGTCTCTTGATGTAATTCTCAAGATTCTCACGTCTTGCGCCCGGTCTTGCTGCGGAGATCGCGTCTGCCGCCTGAACGATGCAGGCAACGACCGTCTTTGCCTCAACGTCGCCGTGGTGAGCGTGAATAGCATGGATAACCTGCTCGCTCTCCTTGTACTTTCTTGCAACGTCAACGCCGATCTCAACGTGGCTTCCCTCAATCTCGTGATCGAGCGCCTTGCCTATGTCGTGGAGAAGACCCGCTCTCTTTGCAAGCGTCGGATCCATTCCAAGCTCGCTTGCGATCATACCGGAAAGCAGCGCTACCTCGATCGAGTGCTCAAGCACATTCTGACCGAAGCTCGTGCGGTAGCGAAGTCTTCCGAGGAGCTTGACAAGCTCGTGATGGATGCCGTTTACGCCGACCTCAAGCACAGCGCGTTCGCCTTCGGCTTTCATTATAGCTTCTACCTCGCGGCGCGCCTTATCGACCATCTCTTCGATGCGTGCGGGGTGGATTCTTCCGTCTGTGATGAGCTTCTCGAGCGCAACTCTTGCGATCTCACGTCTTACAGGCTCAAAGCACGAAAGCGTGATAGCCTCGGGAGTATCGTCAATAATGAGATCAACGCCCGTCAGAGTTTCGATCGCTCTGATGTTTCTGCCCTCGCGTCCGATGATTCTGCCCTTCATTTCATCGTTGGGCAGCGGCACTACGGAGACAGCGGCCTCGGCAACGTGATCCGCCGCACAGCGCTGGATAGCGAGAGAGATGATGTTTCTTGCTCTCTTTTCGCTCTCTTCATGGAGCTGCTGTTCGAAGTCCATGATGCGGATAGCCTTTTCGTGAGTAAGCTCTCCGTCGAGATTCTTCAGCAGGTAATCCTTAGCCTGCTCCTTCGTGAAGCCCGAGATCTTCTCGAGCACGTCAAACTGACTTTTCTTGATAGACTCAGCCTCTGCAAGCTTTTCCTCCGCCTGCTTGAGCTTCTTTGATACGTTGTCTTCTTTCTTTTCCAGGTTGTCCATCTTGCGGTCAAGCGTTTCTTCCTTCTGCTGAACTCGCCTTTCCTGTCTCTGGACTTCCTTGCGTCTCGCATTGAGATCCTTCTCCGTTTCTGTTCTGAAACGGTGTACCTCGTCCTTGCCCTCGAGAACGTACTCCTTCTGCTTAGCCTCGGCTTCCTTGACAGCTTCGTCTACGATCCTTCTTGCTTCCGTCTCGGCAGAGCCGATCTCTGCTTCTGCGATCTTCTTGCGGTGCTCTATTCCCATAAAGAAACATACTGCGCCGCTGATGATCGCCGCAACAACGATAAGCAAAATTGCCAACCATAATTGCATGGCAGCCTGATACCTCCTTGTTTGATTTTTCTCATTCACAATGTAATTCGGTAAAGATAAATCAACTCGAAGGCCGTCTTATATTAAATTTTATTGATGTGTGCGGGGGGATGAGCGCAAAAGGACACCACGCTGAAATATACGGATCAGATGCGCCTTATTACTTCGGCTCACGATACAAAACGGAGATAAAAACTCCCCTCTATGATGTCTTGCCCGCTGTTTTTTGATTGTTACGAGAGATATTATTCTTTTATATATGGACAAAATGTCTGTTAAGCTTCGCCTGATGCAGGGCGGAGCGCAGCGTCATCAACCTGTAAATAAAAAAACAATAATATGTTTCGGCAGATCGTTCATCTGCAAATAAAATAAATATAAAAACGGCACTGAGAGTCCGATCATCAAATAATAAACGGTGATACGGGATAAAGTCGTCCCATCAACGCTTATAAGAGAAATAAACTGTGTAATTCTCCACATAATATTGTAGCTTTATTTTTGTATTTTGTCAATATCACTTCGTGAAAATAGATTGATAAAATATAAAAAAGTTTCCGTCAAGAATGCTGATTTTTTAACAAAAGGTAAATTTTAAAAAAAAGACATATTATTTTAGAACAAATTCAAATAAAGGACTTGTAAAATTCCAAAAAATAGTATAAAATAAATAATGAACTACTTGATTAGTTTTACCAATAACAAATTTTATTTTAGGAGGATAAATCCCATGGCAGTAAAAGTTGCAATCAATGGTTTCGGCCGCATCGGTCGTCTCGCATTCCGTCAGATGTTCGGCGCAGAGGGCTATGAGGTAGTTGCTATCAACGATCTTACAAAGCCTTCCATGCTCGCTAACCTTCTCAAGTATGACACAGCTCAGGGTGGTTATTGTGGCGTTATCGGCCAGAATGCTCACACAGTTGAGGCTGACGATGAGGCGGGCACGATCACAGTTGACGGCAAGACACTTACAATCTACGCTAAGGCTAACGCTGCAGAGCTTCCCTGGGGCGAGATCGGCGTTGACGTTGTTCTCGAGTGCACAGGTTTCTATTGCTCCAAGGAGAAGAGCCAGGCTCACATCGATGCAGGTGCAAAGAAGGTAGTTATCTCCGCACCCGCAGGCAAGGATCTTAAGACTATCGTTTACAGCGTAAACGAGAAGACTCTTACAGCTGATGACACGATCATCTCCGCTGCATCCTGCACAACAAACTGCCTCGCTCCCATGGCTAAGGCACTCAACGACTACGCTCCGATCCAGAGCGGTATCATGAGCACGATCCACGCTTACACAGGCGATCAGATGATCCTTGACGGTCCTCAC
>ONIC01000036.1 GCA_900317815.1 uncultured Eubacteriales bacterium
ACCGACCGAGGCGGCAGCCGAGACTAAAGATGCAAGCAAGATGAGTGCTCAGTTCGTAGAACGTGATTTATTCAGTGGCTCCTTAATATCCCATAAGCTCCAGCGCAACTCTTGCGGCTTCCTGTTCAGCGTCCTTTTTGCTCCTGCCGCCGCCCTTGCCGATGACGTTGCTGTTGAGGTGCACCTCCACCACAAAATGCTTGTCGTGGTCGGGTCCGTACTCCTTCACAAGCTCGTAGCTCAGACGCTCGCCGGGATTTTTCTGTATTATTTCCTGCAATACCGTCTTGTAGTCACGGTACTTGACGGGGCGCGCGCTCTTGATATCGGGGACAACGAAACGCAGGATAAACTTCCTCGCTACTTCAATTCCGCCGTCAAGATAAAGCGCTGCGATAAGCGCCTCGAAAGCGTCGGACAGGATCGACGGGCGGTCGTCTCCGCCGCACTTTCTCTCGCCCTTTGAAAGTCTGAGAAACTCACCGAGATCTATCTGCTTTGCGTAGCCGTAGAGCGACTTTTCGCACACGAGCGACGCGCGCAGCTTCGTCAGCTTTCCCTCGGGGAACTCGGGGCAGTTGAGATATATGTAATCGGACACGACGATCGACAGAACGCTGTCTCCGAGAAATTCGAGACGCTCGTTATACTTTGTGCCGTCGTGAAGCTCGTTTGCGTAAGATGAGTGTGTAAGCGCCGTTAAAAGAAGCTGCTTGTTTTTAAACCTGTAGCCGATCTTCTCGCAGAGCTTTTCGCAGTCTGTGTCACGGCTTCGCTTGTTCTCCTTCTGCACGATATCACTCCTTGTTTCTGATAGCGGCGACAGTCGATTCGATCTCGCCGATAACATTAGTATTCACATAGTTTTTCGTCAGTGCGATCGCATACTTCATCGTGATCGCCTTGGCGTTTCCGTGTACCTTGAACACGGGCTTTGCTGCGCCCAGAATCGGCGCTCCTCCGTAAACGTCGGAATTGACCTCGCCCTTGAGCGCTTTGAGATCCTTTGCGATCATCAGCGCGGAGAGCTTGTTCTTTGCGCTCTTTTTGTATATGGACTTGATGCGTCCCATGATAGCCGCCGCAGCGCCCTCGTACATCTTGAGTATCAGATTTCCCGTAAAGCCGTCCGTTACAACGACATCGCACGTATCAAACGGTATCTGAGTACCCTCGACATTGCCGACAAAGTTCACGGGAGTTTCCTTCAGGAGCCTGAACGCCTCGTGACGAAGCGGATCGCCCTTGTGATCCTCCGTGCCGACATTCGCCAGACCGACTCTCGGCTTTTCAACGCCCATAACCCTCTCTAAATAGACCGAGCCCATTACAGCGAACTGCTGCAGCATCTCGGGCTT
Source organism: uncultured Eubacteriales bacterium (assembly GCA_900317815.1). Lineage (GTDB taxonomy): Bacteria > Bacillota > Clostridia > Oscillospirales > Acutalibacteraceae > RUG592. The sequence continues at coordinate 1,359 of ONIC01000036.1, forward strand.
GCACTCAACATTTGCGCCGCCGTCTATCAGCATAAACATACCGGGAGACTTGGGCAGCACCGGAGAAAATGCGGGTCGTGCTATACCCTTTATGCGCTTGACGATCAGTGTTGCGCCCGTTATAAGCGCTCCGCTGTTGCCCGCAGACAGAAATGCGTCGCCCTTTCCGTCGGCAAGCATCTGCAATCCGACCGCCATCGAGCTGTCCTTTCTTTTGCGCACTGCCATCGCCTCGTCTTCCATCGTGAGGAAGTCGGAGCAGTTTTCTATCTGCATTTTGCTTATATCAACATTGTTTTCGCTTGCGGCAGCTTCGATCTTATCCTTCGGTCCCGTGAGGATTATCTCGATATCGTCCTGCTCTTCAAGCGCAAGCGCGCAGCCCTTGATTATCTCCGCAGGCGCGTTGTCCCCGCCGAATGCGTCAACTATTATCTTCAATCAAAACCACCCTTTCGATATACTCTCAAATTAAACATAGACCGCCCTTACACAGTGTGGTGTCGGGAGTTGCGGAAACGCTTACTCATTTCTGTCACTTTCGCTCCGAGTCTCGGACTGTCGCATTTCAATATACCAATACAGATCAGGAGCGCAGCGACTCCGAAATTATTCATTGTTCGTTATTCACTATTTACTATCGCGCCGCATAAAACGCAAGCGCCCTGTCGGCGTATGCCTGCGCCCGTTCCTGCTTGTCGCGCGGACGGTTTTCAAGCGGCGGCAGCACTCCGAGATTTGCCCCCATCGGCTGGAAATCCTTAACGCTTTCATCGCTGATATATGCGCACAGTGCGCCTATCATAGTATAGTCGGGCGGTACGAGCTTTTCGCCTGCCCCCACCCTTGCCGCAGCGTTTATGCCTGCGATAAGTCCCGACGATGCCGATTCCATATATCCTTCAACGCCCGTCATCTGACCTGCGAAGAAAATATTGCCGTTCTCTCTGAGCGAAAAATCGCTGTTTAAAAGTCTCGGTGAATCTATGAAAGTATTTCGGTGCATAACTCCGTATCTCACAAACTCGGCGTTTGCAAGCGCAGGGATAAGACCGAAAACCCTCTTCTGTTCCCCGAATTTCAGATTTGTCTGAAAGCCCACGAGGTTATACATCGTTCCGCCTGCGTTTTCCTTGCGAAGCTGCAAAACCGCCCACGGTCTGTGACCCGTGCGGGGATCCTTGAGTCCCACGGGCTTCATAGGACCGAAGCGTATTGTATCGGCGCCTCTCTGAGCCATGACCTCGATCGGCATACAGCCCTCGTACACCTTCGGATTTTGCACATCAACGCCGTGCAGAGGCGTCCTCTCGGCGTTTACAAGCTCCTCGTGAAAGCGCTCGTACTCTTCCTTGTTCATCGGACAATTGATGTAATCGTCGCCGTCGCCCTTTCCGTAGCGTGAAGCCGAAAAAGCGCAGCTCATATCAATGCTTTCCGCTGTCACGATCGGCGCCGCCGCATCGAAAAAACTCAGCGCCGAGCCGAAGCGCTCCCTTATATCCAAGGCAAGCGAGTCGCTCGTAAGCGGCCCCGTTGCGATAATATTAACACCGTCTTCGGGCAGTTTTTCAAGCTCTTTTTCAATGACCGTTATGTTTTCGCACTGCCTTATCTTCTCTGTCACCATTTCCGAAAAGAGCGTTCTGTCCACTGCGAGAGCGCCTCCCGCAGGCACGGAGCATTCGTCGGCACACTCCATCAGAAGCGAGCCGAGGCGGCGCATCTCTTCCTTCAGAAGCCCTGCGGCGCTGTTTACCCTTGCCGCCTTGAACGAATTTGAGCAGACAAGCTCCGCAAAAAGATCTGTTTTATGCGCAGGCGTTTTCTTGGTCGGCTTCATCTCGTAAAGCTCGACTTCAACGCCTCGTTTTGCAAGCTGCCAGGCAGCCTCGCAGCCTGCAAGCCCCGCGCCGATAACACGCACCGTATCTGACATGGAAGCTACCCCCTGAATTTATGTCCCGCAATTCCAAACGCTCTTTTACGGGATCACTCTTTTACTTCTCTCTCATAGCCGCAGCTTTCCGCCGTGCAGACGAGCTTTGTCTTCTTGCCCGTTTTCTTGAACAGCATAGAGCCGCAGTTGGGACATTTCTCCTCCGTCGGCTCGCTCCATGACGCAAACGTACACTTCGGATAATTTCCGCAGCCGTAGAAGATCTTGCCCTTCTTCGTTTTTCTTACTATTATATCGCCGCCGCACTTCGGACACGGTATTCCGAGCTTTTCTACGACCTTTTTGACGGTCTTGCACTCGGGCCAGCCCGAGCAGGCGATAAATCTGCCGAACCTGCCGTACTTGTACACCATCGGCTTGCCGCAGTTTTCGCAGATATAGTCCGTCTTGTCCTCCTCAAGTTCTATCTTCGAATCCTTCATATCCTCCTGCGCTTTTTTCAGCGTGTCGGCAAATTCATCGTAGAAGCCGTGAAGAAGCTGCACCCACTGCTCGTTTCCGTGCTCGACCTCGTCAAGCTCGTTCTCCATCTGAGCGGTGAATTTTACGTTGACGATCTTCGGGAAGTGATCCTTCATAAGCGTCGTGATCGCCTCGCCGAGTTCTGTCGGAAAGAGCGTCTTGCTCTGTCTCTTTACATAATCGCGCGATACGATCGTCGTAATGGTCGCGGAATATGTGGAAGGTCTGCCGATCCCGTTTTCCTCGAGCGCCTTTATAAGCGATGCCTCGGTAAAACGCGCGGGCGGCTGAGTGAAGTGCTGATTAGGAGTTATCTCCCTGCACTTGACCTCCGTACCCTTTTCGAGCGGCGGAAGCTCGCTTGCCTTCTCCTCCTCGGTATCCTTTCCCTCTACATAGAGCGCCGTAAAGCCGTCAAAATCGACTCTGTAGCCGCTCGCCTTGAAGACGTAGCCGTTGGCCTCGATATCGGCCTGTGTAGTCTTATGGATACACTCCGCCATCTGAGACGCAATAAAGCGTTCCCAGATCAGCTTGTAGAGCTTGTACTGATCGCTCGAAAGATCCGACTTTATCTTGTCGGGGGCAAGGTCGATGAGCGTCGGGCGGATCGCCTCGTGACCGTCCTGTGCGTTCGACTTCGATTTAAATTCACGAGGCTTCTTCGGAAGATACTTCTCACCGAAATTCTTCGAGATATAATCCTTGGCGTCGCTCTTTGCCTCGTCCGAGATCCTCAGCGAGTCGGTTCTCATATAAGTGATAAGACCCGTAGCTCCGATGCCCGAGATTGTCACGCCTTCATAGAGTTCCTGCGCTACCTTCATTGTGCGCTTCGACTGGAAGCCGAGCTTTCTCGATGCGTCCTGCTGGAGCGTTGAGGTGATAAACGGAGGTGCGGGCTGCTTTCTTCTCGTGCCCGTCTTGACCGACGTAACCGTAAAGACCGCTCCGTCAAGATCCGATACGATGGATCTTGCCTGCTCGCCGTTTGTGATCTTCAGCTTTTCTCCGTTATATCCGTAAAGAGCCGCAGAAAACGTCTTGCGGCTGCCCTTTGGCATAAACCTGCCGTCTATCGACCAGTATTCCTCGGGCACAAATTTTCTGATCTCGTTTTCTCTGTCAACTATGATCCTCAGCGCCACAGACTGAACTCGTCCCGCAGAAAGACCTCTTCTGATCTTCTGTGAAATAAACGGGCTTAATTTGTAGCCGACAAGTCTGTCAAGCACACGTCTCGCCTGCTGGGCGTTTACAAGATCTATGTCGATCGAGCGCGGGTTTGCCATTCCGTTGGCAACGCCCGTTTTCGTGATCTCGTTGAACTCTATGCGGTTCTTGCTGTCGAGCGGCAGTCCGAGTATATACGCCAGGTGCCACGAGATTGCCTCTCCTTCACGGTCGGGGTCGGTCGCGAGATATACGTGATCGCATTTTTTCACCGCCGCTTTCAGTTCTTCGACAAGCTCTGTCTTATCCTTCATGATCTCGTACTTAGGCTCGAAATCCTTTTTTATGTCAACGCCGAGACGCTTGACGGGAAGATCTCTGACGTGACCCTTCGACGCCAGCACCTCGTAGCCGCTGCCGAGATATTTCTTTATCGTATGCGCCTTTGAAGGCGACTCCACTATTACCAGATCCGACATATTATAAAACCTCCACCACTAAAAGGCCGTATCCATTTCTTTTCTTATTTTTTGAGACGATATCTTCTGCCGTCGAGCGCTTCCACAAGATCTTCCAGATCGAGCTCAGTCATTGCCCGCTGCACACGGTTTATCTCAAGCTCCGTCTTCTCGCTTATCTCGTCTATATGCAGCTCTCCGAACTTTGAAAGCGCCTGCATAACAAGAGCCGCATTCTTCGAAAGTCCCTCAGGCAGCTTCTTTTCGGTGCTCTCACGCTCCGACTTTTTCTCACCGATATTCCCGACGCTCTTTTCATCAGTTTCCCGACGCTTCTCCTCTGTGATCCCGACGGACTTTTTTTTCGCGCTTGCGGCAGGGCGTCTTTTTTTCTTTGCGTCGGACTCCGTGCGGTCCGCAGCATCCCGCATAAATGAGAAATCGGGAATATGACTTATGCCGATGTTTCTTTTTTCGTAATATTCTATCTGCCGTTTTGCTTCCTTTACAAATTCTCTCAGATCAAGTCCGAGCAGCGAGGGCTGTCCCTTCGCTATCTTGACATCGCTGAATTCCTTTATGATATCCTCGGCATTTCCGATGACCTTAGCGCCTTCATTTATGAGCTTTTCGGTGCCCTCCGATCGTATTCCGCTGCCGAGTGCTGCCGCAAAGATCTCCTTTTTCTGCTCGGACGCATACTTTGCGGTGATGAGAGAACCGCTCTTAAGACCTGCCTCTACAACGGCAACGCCCCTCGATATACCGCTGATTATCCTGTTGCGAAGCGGGAACGTCCCCTTTTTCGGCGGCATATCGGGCGGGTACTCCGAGATCACGGCTCCCTTGCCGACGATCCCCCGCTTGACGTAATCGAGCTTCGGAAGATATCCGCATTCGTGACCGCAGCCGAGAACGCAGACTGTCTTGCCGTTTGCCCTGAGCGCTCCTCTGTGAGCCTGCGTGTCTATTCCGACAGCTCCGCCGCTTACGATGCAAGCGCCGAGTGACGACAGCTCGTTTGCCAGATCAAGCGCGAAATCGCATCCTTTCTCGCTCGGGTTACGTGTTCCCACGATCGCTATATTGAACAGACTCGATAACGCCCCGGCCTCTCCCCTGACGAACAAAACGGCAGGCGGAGCTTTGATCTGTCGAAGCAGCTCGGGATAAGCGCTGTCTCCGTAAGATATAATGTCTATCCCGCACTGTGCACAGCGGTCCATGATCGCGCGGCACGAGTCAAGATCCGGATCTTCAAGCAGCTTATAGCGCAGAGGGTGCACTCCGCTTACACGCTGCTTTTCTTCAAACGGCGCGCGGTAAAAGTCCTCCGCAAAGGTATAAGCCTTCGTAATATTTGTAAGTCTGGGCGAACCAAACCCGATTGTACGCTGTATCCACAGCCAATAAACAGTCTGATCGTTCATATTATCCTTTATCTTACCATTTCCCACATCAGCATTGCCGCCGCTGCCGAGGCGTTGAGCGATTCGGCTCTCCCCCTCATCGGTATCATCACTTTGTGCCTGCAAGCCTCGATCGCGCCGTCTGTCAATCCGCTTCCCTCGTTTCCGATGAGCATAACGCCGCCGCAGATATCCAGAGATGTGATATCAGTTGCGTTTCTTGGCGTTGAAGCGTAGGTCTCTACCCCGTTTTCGGAAAGCTCCGAAATATATGCGGGAAGATCCTCCGTTATACAGCACGGCAAACGGAACACCGCTCCCATGCTCCCCCTGACAACCTTCGGAGAATAGATATCGCAGCAGTCGTCCGAGAGTATAACGCCCTCAAAGCCGAGAGCCTCCGCCGTTCTGAGTATCGTCCCGAGATTTGACGGATCCTGTACCCGCTCGCACGCCAGAAAGCTCCCTTCCTTATTTATTCTATACGGATTTTCCTGTTTGTCAAGCATATTGAACACACAAAAGAACCCCTGGGGAGATTTTGTGTCGCTTATCCTGCCGAATATCTCGTTTGAGACTTCAATGCATCTGTCCGAGTTTTCGGCAACAAAAGCAAATTCCTCTGCATATTTTTCACAGGCGGAGCTTGTATAGATAAACAGCGAGGGCGAGTAGCCCGAACGAACGCCGTCTGTGCAGATACGAACGCCCTCGGCGGTAAACTGCGAACGCTCGCGGCGAAACGCTGCGCTTTTGACGAGCTTTGCGCAAAGCTTCACAGTCTCGTTGTCCCTGCTCGTTATCATCACGGCTCATCCTCCCCGACCTCACGGACTTCAAGCGCGATACCGTCCTCTGTCAGGCTGAAATTCTCAAAGAGAAGCCCGCCGTCCTTCGTTTTGTAGATATCGACCGATCTGTCCGCAAGTATATTCGATATATCGTTAAGATACCTTCCGGTTTTCACGGTCACGGTATCGCCGTTTTCATTTTCATATTCGACGATGAATTTCCATGTTATCTCGTCGAAATCTTCGTTAGCGTACCTGACGGTATGCTTTGTTTTTTCGCAGGCGGTTACCCGTCCTTTGAAATGCTCTGCGCTGTCTCTCAGAGCGGATCGTTTTTCTTCATACGCTCTGCGCTTTCTTCTGTCAACGAGCGACAGTACGCCCGCCGCCGCGCCGAAAAGCAGCAGCGCCGCGATCGACAGATAAAGCCTGTTCCCGGCATTCCTGCCCGAAACGATCCCGAGTATCGACGCAAAGACTGCGACAACTCCCGAGAGCATTCCCATATAGCATACGGCAAGCGATACCCGCAGCACGGGCGCATACTCCGCCGTCAAAGGCTCTGCGCTCTGAAGCGCTTCTTTTCTTTCGTTAGTTTCTATTTTCATTTTTCACTGTTCACTGCGGTTCTTCGAGACGTCACTCCAAACTCCGCACTTAATTTGAAAACAGCACCCAAGGAGCAGTGCCTCAGGTGCTGAAACAAGTATCTATGATAAATTACAGAGCCTTCTTAGCCTGCTCTACGAGCATTGTGAAGCCCTTGGGATCGGAAATAGCGATCTCGGAGAGCATCTTGCGGTTGAGGTCAATGCCTGCCTTCTTAAGACCGTTCATAAACGTAGAGTAATTTGTGCCGTTGAGCTTGCAAGCTGCGTTGATACGAGCGATCCAGAGACGTCTGAAATCTCTCTTTCTCTGCTTTCTGCCGATATAAGCGTAGTTGCCCGACTTATTGACAGCCTGCTTCGCCATCTTGAAATGCTTGCTCTTTGCGCCGAAGTAGCCCTTAGCAAGCTTTAATACCTTTTTTCTTCTCTTGCGAGTCATCATCGCACCCTTAACACGTGCCATTTATATTACCTCCATACCTATGGTTTTCTTAAACTTCGATAGACCTTTATCCCTACGGATTACTTGTAAGGAATAAGTCTCTTTACCTGTGCAACATTTGTCTTGTCGGCAACTGTTGTCTTTCTCAATCCTCTTTTACGCTTTGTGGTCTTCTTGTTGAGGATGTGGCTCTTGTTTGCGTGTGCACGGATGACCTTACCGTTCTTAGAAAGCTTAAAGCGCTTCTTTGCACCACTGTGTGTCTTGATCTTTGGCATTTTATTTTCCTCCTTAGTATCACTTGGCCGGCTTGGGAGCAAGGAACATGAGCATGCTTCTTCCTTCGAGTTTAGGCTGCTTCTCGATCACAGCGGTCTCGGTACAAGCCTCTGCGAAGTCCTTCATTACAGCCAGTCCAAGCTCGGGATGTCCCAGCTCTCTTCCTCTGAAACGAATAGAAACCTTTACCTTGTCGCCCTTTGCAATGAACTTGAGGGCCTGGTTGAGCTTCGTGTTGAAATCGTGAGTGTCGATGTTCAGGGAGAGTCTGACCTCCTTGATGTCAACGACCTTCTGATTCTTGCGCTTCTCCTTCTCGCGTCGTGCCTGCTCGAAACGGAACTTTCCGTAGTCCATGATCTTACATACAGGCGGCTTTGCCTGCGGCGAGATCATAACGAGATCGAGATTTTTCTCCTCTGCGATAGCGAGAGCCTGCTGTGATGACATGATACCGAGCTGAGCGCCGTCGGAATCGATAACTCTGAGCTCTTTTCCACGAATTTCTTCGTTGATGTAATGTTCCTTCTTGCTAATTGTTAAGCACCTCCGTAGCCGAATGTCATTAATCATTTGATAATCAATAAAACAAAAAACGCAGACGAAAAACCGTCTGCTCCAACACCGCAAAACACAGCTGTTAAATTATACTGCTCCGACAGCCGCATTATGATAAGTATTGACCCGTGCAGACGACACCCCACAGGTGAAAGCGTTTAACGCCTTGCTTTATTGCCTTAGCTATTATATCACGCCGTTTTCCCGTTGTCAAGAGTTTTTTTAGAAAGTTTCTGCCTTTCGCTTATCCCTCCGATCGCTTTGCACCTCACGCGTGGGAAGTTTAAGACGTGCAAAGTATAACTTCCGCGTTTCCGACTTACGTATTACTGTATATATAATAAAACACAGGAGCGTAAGCGACTCCGATATTATTCATTATTCATTATTCATTATTCACTATTCGCCCTCGCCGCTTTCCCCTGCGCTCAACACAAAAAAAGCAAGCCGAGCGCCGTACTTGACGGTGTTCGGCTGTATTTTCGCTTTAACAGTCTTACGACAGAACGCTTGCAAGGAACTGCTTTGCCTTGTCCGTTTTCGGATCCGAGAAGATCTCCTCGGGCGTACCCGTTTCGAGTATCTTTCCGTCCGCCATAAATACGACACGGTCTGCGACCTCTTTCGCAAAGCCCATCTCGTGAGTTACGACCGCCATGGTCATACCCTCTTTTGCAAGACTCTTCATAACATCGAGCACCTCGCCTACCATCTCGGGATCGAGCGCAGATGTCGGCTCGTCAAAGAGCATCACATCGGGCTGCATACAAAGCGCGCGGACAATTGCGATCCTCTGCTTCTGACCGCCCGAAAGCTGCGAGGGGTAAGAGTCTGCACGATCGGCAAGTCCTACTCTCTTTAAAAGCTCCGTTGCCTTCTGCTCCGCCTCCGCCTTGCTCATTTTCAGCAGCTTGATCGGCGCGATCGTGATGTTTTTCATAATAGTCATGTGCGGGAAAAGATTGAAGTGCTGGAACACCATTCCCATCTTCTGACGGTGTACGTTGATATCGACGTGCTTGTCGAGCATATTCACGCCCTCGAAGATGATCTCGCCCGATGTCGGCATCTCAAGCAGATTGAGCGAGCGCAGGAATGTAGATTTTCCCGAGCCTGAGGGTCCGATGATAACGACAACTTCGCCCTTTTCGATGTTGAGGCTCACGCCGTCGAGCGCATGAAGCTCGCCGTAGTGCTTTTCAAGATTACGCACCATGATAAGGCTCTCGTTCATCGTTCCGCCCTCCGCCTCGATCTCGATGTCGGGCTTGAGCTTTTCGGGTCTTTCCGAGGGAGGCGTCACTGTCTCTTTTTCGACAGCTTCCTTCTTTTCGAGCGTCACTTCGTTTTTCTTTTCAGCAACGGCAGGCTTTTTCTTCCCGTTCTTCTTAGTGGTCACTGCTCCTCAGCCTCCTTTCAAGGATAGATACGAGCTTCGTCAGGATCACAACGATAACAAGGTAGATGATCGCAACGGCAATGAGCGGAAGGAATGCGTCGAACGTCCTTCCTCTGATGATGTCGCCGCCCTTCGTCAGATCCTGAAGCGCAACGTAACCCGAAACGGATGTCTCCTTCAGCAGCACGATAAACTCGTTGCAAAGCGCAGGAAGGATATTCTTGAACGCCTGCGGGAGAATGATGTACCACATCGTCTGAGCGTAGTTGAAGCCGAGCGATCTGCCCGCCTCGAACTGTCCGTTGTCTATAGACATAATGCCCGCTCTGACGATCTCCGCAACGTATGCGCCCGAGTTTATACCAAAGGCGCAGACGGCTACGACTATCTCATTTACGCCGAGCGGCGCCAGAATAACGAAATATGTAATAAGAAGCTGAACGACAACAGGCGTACCTCTGATAACTGTCAGGTAGATATTCGCCAGAACATTCAAAAATCTCAGCTTGCCCGTCTTGTCGTGTGTCGCTCTGATCGCCGCAACGAGAAAGCCGAGGATAATTCCGATAATAACGGCGCCTGCGGTGATCTTGAGCGTGACTCCGAGACCGTTCCAGAGATACTTCCAGCGGTTGTCGGTGATAAAGTCGTTGATAAAGCGTGCCTGAAGATCATCGAACCATTCTCCGAAGGATCTTGCCGCGTAGATATTCATGTGTTCACACCCTTTTTATGAGCTTTTGAAAAAAGGGCTGCGCTCAGGCAGCCCTTGATTCGCCGTGATTACTTATCTTCGGAAGGAATGTACTTCTCGATGATAGCGTCGAGAGAGCCGTCCTCCTTGAGCTCCTTGAGAGCTGCGTTGACAGCGTCCGTAAGTCCCTTGTTGTCCTTGCTTACAGCGATGGCATAATCCTCGTCGGCATAGCTCGAATCAAGGATCTTAAGACCCGATGCAGAAGCTACAAATGCCTTTGCAGGCTCGTTGTCGATGATAACAGCGTCAACAACGCCCGATACGAGAGCCGCAACAGCGTCGTTGCCCTTGTTGTATCTGCTTACGTTCTCCTCGCCGAAATCGTCCGTAGCGTAGATGTCGCCCGTTGTGCTCTCCTGAACGCCGATCTTCTTGCCCTGTAAGTCGTCAATGGAAGCGATCTCGCTGTCTTCCTTGACGATAACGACCTGAACAGCTGTAGCGTAGGAATCTGTAAAGTCGATAGTCTTGAGTCTGTCCTCTGTAACAGTCATACCTGCCATACCGATATCAACGGAGCCTGTCTGAACAGCGCCGATGATAGAGCCGAACTCCATGTCCTTGATCTCAAGCTCAACGCCGAGCTTCTCTGCGATAAGAGCCGCTACCTCTGCGTCGATGCCGACGATCTTCTCTTCCTCGTAGTACTCATACGGAGGGAAGGAAGCGTTCGTTGCCATAACGAGCTTGCCCTCTGATGCATACTTGGGAGCCTGAGCAACTGCGTTGTCAGCCGTAGCTGTTGAAGCCGTTTCTGTTGAAGCTGTGCTCTCTGCGGGTGTGCTGTCTGTCTTGTCCTTAGCGTCGCAGGCTGCGCAGGCGATAAGCATTGCGCCCGCAAGAACTGCCGCAAGGATCTTCTTGATGTTCTTCATTTTCTTTTCCTCCTGAATGATCTTGGATATACGCGGATATTTATGCATACCCGCACTCACCGTATCATAATATCACAGCGTCAACTCATAGTCAAGCAATATTTCACCGCTGTATTTAAATTCGGTCATTTATGCAAAAAAAGCCGATCGCAGCGGCGTTTTAGCAAGCGATTTTACATTCGGCGGACCATACGGCGAAAAAAAATCGGCAAAACAAGTCCCAAAAACTTCAAACTCCGCATTCCACGCTCAAAAAAGCTGTCCGCAGCGGGCGGTAACCTCTGCTGCGGACAGTATTTTATCTTATGAAGATCACTTCTCAAGAAGCATTCTGTCGTTCGACAGGTTCGAGCCGCTGATCTCCTTGAATTTTGCAAGGAGCGCTTCGACTGTGAGCTTCTTCTTTTCCTCGCCTTTGATGTCGAGGATTATCTTTCCGTCGTTCATCATTATAAGGCGGTTGCCGTGTGTGATCGCATCGTTCATATTGTGCGTGACCATAAGCGCCGTGAGCTTGTGCTCGGAGATGATCTTGTCGGAAAGCTCCAGCACCTTTGCCGCCGTCTTCGGGTCGAGCGCCGCCGTGTGCTCATCGAGCAGAAGTACGCGCGGCTTCTTTATCGTCGCCATAAGCAGCGTGATCGCCTGACGCTGACCGCCCGAGAGAAGTCCGACCTTCGCCGTCATTCTGTCCTCAAGTCCCAGATCAAATTCCTTGAGCATCTCGCGGTATTCCTCACGTTCCGCCTTCGTAACGCCCCACGCAAGTCCTCGAAACTTTCCTCTGCGGGCAGCTATTGCGAGGTTTTCGTCAATACCCATATCTGATACCGTTCCCATTCTCGGATCCTGGAAAACTCTGCCGAGATAGTGGGCGCGCTTGTGCTCGGGAAGACCCGACACATCGTGTCCGTCAATGAGTATCATACCGTTGTCAACAGGCCATGTGCCCGCAACGGAGTTGAGCATCGTCGAATTGCCTGCGCCGTTTCCGCCGATAACGGTGCAGAAGTCACCGTCCTCGAGCTTCAGACTTACGCCTCGAAGAGCCATTTTTTCATTTATCGTACCGGGGTTGAAGGTCTTGTATACGTCTCTGATCTCAAGCATTAGTGTCTTCCCCCCTTGTTCTTCGGCTTCTTGTAAGGCTTTTTATTATTGACGCTCTTGTTGACGTTTTTCTGATCGTTGACGCTCTTTTTGAGAGATGTCGTCTGCTTCTTGACATCAGCCTTTTTCTTTGTGTTCTTCTCTTCCGCGGCAGGCTTCTCTTCCTGCGCCGCCGAGCCGCCGAGATCTACCGTGATAGCGCCCTGAGCCGCAAGTCTCTTGTTTTTCTTTGCCGTTCTCTTGAAGGAATTTTTCGACATCTCTTTAAGATTGGGCACTGCAAGGAAGAGCGCAACGATAACAGCCGTGAAGAGCTTTGTGTCGTCCGTGGGCATTTTGAGCCAGAGCACGATACCCATTGCGATGTAGTAAAGTATGCCGCCGACTACTACGAAAAGCAGCTTGATGATGAAGTTGCTCTTTTTCCTGAAAATAGCGTCGCCGATGACCATACCGATGATAACTGCGGCAAGTCCGATTACGATAGCGCCTCTGCCCATATTGACATCGGCAAAGCCCTGATACTGCGAGAAAAGCGAGCCGGAGAGAGCTACCATACCGTTTGAAAGCGCAAGCGCCAGCACCTTTGCGGTGTTGATGTTGATGCCCTGAGCCTTCGACATATCGGGGTTGGAACCTGTAGATCTGATCGTCGAGCCCATTTCCGTACCGAAGAACCAGTACATAAGCGCAATGATCGCAGCCGCAAAGACAAGACCCGTCACGATCGCCTTCGGGATATCGCTGGCGCTGAGGGTAAGATCATAGTTGCGGTACGATATCGGCAGATTTGCCTTTTGCATTATGTTAAGATTTATCGAGTAAAGCGCGATCTGCGTCAGTATTCCCGAAAGGATATCGGGTATCTGCATGACCGTGTGAAGGAAGCCCGTCACAAGACCTGCGAGTATTCCTGCGGCGAGAGCCGTCAGAGCCGCCGCCCATGCTGGAACTCCGTTGATTATCATGACCGCCGTGACAGCGCCGCCCGTTGCAAAGCTGCCGTCTACCGTCAGATCGGCAAAGTTCAGCAGTCTGAACGTAATGAAAACGCCGAGAGCCATAAGTCCCCAGATAATGCCCTGAGCGATGTTTCCGGGCAGCTGCGAGACGAACGTCATCGGGTTCAGTGACGAGAAGTAAGAAAGCAATGAATCCATAGTTACTCCATTTTCTGTGATATGTAATTATTTGTGCGTTTTATAAAATCTTTTAGATAAGCAAATATTTGGGGTGTAAAAAATGCACCCCAAATATCTTAGTTTGTGTAATTATAGTGGCTGTGGATTACTCCTCGGAAGCCGTCTCGATAGCTACATAGTCCTCGGGAACTGTGATGCCGAGAGCCTCGCATCTTGCAGCGTCATACTTCTTTGTTGTAGCGGGAGCGTAGCGAACGTCCATCTCGCCGACCTTAGCATCGTTTACAAGGATCTCGTAAGCCATCTCTGCGGTAGCTGTGCCGAGGTCATAGTAGTCGATAGAAAGCGTTGCGATGCCGCAGCCTGCGCAGATGCTCTCCTCGCCTGCAACGATCGGGATATTCTTTGCAGCAGCGATGTTGTCGATGATGCCCGTGTTGGAAGCAGCGGTGTTATCTGTGGGAACGTAAAGTACCTCGCACTCATCGCATGCCGTCGTAACAACTGCGGCGATATCGTTCGAGTCGGAGAATGTGTACTCCTTTACCTCGTAATCATAAGCTGTGAGGTACGGAGTGATCGTGTCTATCTGGTACTTGGAGTTAGCCTCTGCGGAGCAGTAGAGAAGACCTACTGTCTTCTTGTCGGGGAAGAGCTCGTGGAGCATCTCAGCCTGCTTGTCGAGCGGAGCGAGGTCGCAGGTACCCGATACGTTGGATCCCGAGTGACCTGTCCAGTCCTTGATGTCGAGAGCCGTGCCGTAATCCGTTACGGAAGTACCGAGAACGGGGATCGTCTCTGTTGCCGTGTAAGCAGCCTGAAGAGCGGGAGTAGCGTTGGCCATGATGAGATCGACATTGCCCGATACGAACTGGTTGCAGATCGTAGTACAGTTAGCGGAATCGCCCTGTGCGTTCTGAACATCGAATGTTACGTTGCCTTCGCCGAGCAGCTCCGTGAGCTTGTCCTGGAAGCCCTTTGTAGCTGCGTCGAGAGCGTCGTGCTGAACGAGCTGGCAAACGCCGATGCTGAATGTCTTATTCTCGATCTTTTCCTTGCCTGCCGTGTCCTGTGTTGCAGCCGTGGAAGCCGTGCCTGTGCTCTGTGTGTCTGTCGTTGCAGTTGAGCTGCAGCCGACGAGAGCAAAGGTCATCATAAGAGCCGCAAGAACGCCTGCAAAAATTCTCTTTGTCTTTGTCATGTTTGTAGTCTCCTTTATATCCTTTTGTGCTTTTATGCTTTCACGCATAAAAACATTGAACTAGCACGCTAAATATTTTATCGCAAATCATCGTCTTTGTCAATAGATAAATCACGTTATTATTGAACAAATTAATTGCTCATTATTATAAAAATAACCGATATTTTTCATATATCTCCCGCATATCGGGCAAGATTTAAGGAATAATAACAGTAATGCGGCGTATGCTGCATATCAATATTCCCTTAACAGGAAGGAGATCCAACATTATGGAAAAGACTGCAAATCACAGCATCAAGTGCTCCGTCAACGAGTGTGAGCACCACTGCAAGAGCGAGGATTTCTGCTCGCTGCACTGCGTATCCATCGGAACTCACGAGCCGGACCCGACGATCTGTCAGTGCGTAGACTGCGAGAGCTTCAAGCGCAGCACGACCTGCTGATAAAACAGAGAAGAAAAAACAGCCGCCGCAGGGATTTTTACGTCCTTTGCGGCGGTTTTTATGCATGTCTTATCTTTCATAATTCCAAGAGTCGGGTGAGATCTCTATATTTACCGCAGTGATATGCGGCGGGTACGTTTCCAGAACCATACCGTCATAAGTGACCCTGAGCGGATGTCCATTCGACATAGCCTGCTCTATTGCGCAGCGCGCCTGCTCGTTGTCTCCGATGCCGACCGTTGCGCAGTCAAACTTCGGGTATTTCGGGCAGGTGACTCTGACCGACGCTCCGTTATAATCCACAACATAGCAGTCAAATATATAGTTCTCGGGATTGCTGTACAGCAAAGCCGAACCCGCCGTTGACAGAAGCTCGCTGCCGCTTTTCAAGACGGGGTCCGTGTCGTAATCCCATTTGAACATCAACAGATACTCATCGTCAACGATATACTCGGCATAGTTGCCCATCATCTGCGTATCAGGCTCGCCCAGAAGCTCTATGACCTCTCTGTACGACATATCGGGCGTAATCTCAAGAACTCGATCCTTCGTGCAAACTCCGATTATCCCGCCCGGGGTCTCGCTTTGGTCTTCCTGCTCGCTTTCGATCGGCTCGCTCTGTTCGCCCGTACCGCAGACGCCGGCAGGCTTGCTCTGCGTATCCTCGCCGCTCTCGCTTGTCTGTTCCTCCTGCTCGGTCCCGCTCATATCCTCTGTACGTGGTGTTTTTTCAGCGCTGCTGCTCTCCCCGCTTTTCCTGTCTTCCGCAGCCGTGGCGGCGCTCTCCGAGCGGGGTTTTTCCGCTGCTTTGCTGCTTTCCTGCTTATCGGTACGTTTTCCCGAAGACACGGCGGAGCTTTCCGATCTCTCCTTGGAAGCCGTATCCTCACGCTCGTTTTCGCTGTCTGCGCCGCTTGTCTCGTCCCGTGTGCTTTCTGACGTGATCTCTTCCGAAGCGGGCGGCTCGCTTGCCCTGATCACCCCGAATGCGCCCACGCCGATCACAAGCGCGGCGACACAGGCGGCGGCTGTTCTCATCACCGCAAAGCGAGGGCGTGCGCTTTCAAGCTCGACAAGCTCGACTTTCTCGCCGTCGCCGTTCTCCGTCTTACGCGCGTCTGAGAGACGCTCGTATTTTTTCACACTTTTTTCGTACACACGCTCCCTTTCGCCCTCCGAAAACTTTGCGATCGAGGAAAGTCTCTGCGCTGTGTTTTCGCCGCAGAAATTCAGATCTTCAAGTACATTTCTTTTCATAACAAACACTTCCTTGTCCTGTCTACACAATATCGTTCAAAGCGTTTTTCAGTCGTTTGAGAGCACGTGCGCACCGCATACGAACAGCCGAGGGCTTCATTCCGAGAGCCTGCGCGATCTGCTTTGATGTACTGCCGTAGTAGTACCTTTGCAGCACGATAGTACTGTCGGGTTCGCCGAGCCGTTCTATACAGTCGAGTATCGCCTGCTGTCGGAGTTCTTTCTCGGCGTCCTCCTCGATATTCTCGCCTGTACTCCATTCAAAATCGGCGTCGTCGAGCGAGAACACCTCGGGCTGACGAGACGCTTTCCTGAAACGGTCCGTTGCACGGCGCTTCGCCACAGTCGAGATGATGCCCTTCAGCTCGCCGCCGTATATTCCTTCCCCGTCAAGCAGGAAGAACACCTGCGCAAACACATCGCTGACGCACTCCTCGCAGTCCTCCCGTGAAAGCGCCGCAAGCCTGCTTCTCACTATCGTATACACATAATTGTAATACTCGTCAAAAAGCGCTCGTCTCGCCCCGTCTGGAGAGCTTTCCGCCGCTTTCAGATATTCGCTTCCCGTCATACACGCTCCCTCCCTTCCTGCTTTTGAAAACGTTCATTACGTAAATCTGTCTTCATTATATACAATCGGATAGCAAGACGGATTTGTCACAAATATATTGTCAAATCTAAACCCAAGCGATTTCGTTAGTCTTTTTTATTTTTTATTTTTTATTTTTTATTTTTCATTATTCTTTTTTAAGTCTTCAGTATTCATTTGGAAAATCCTGTCGTCTCTGATGAATAGTGAAAACTGAATACTGAAAAATTAATAATACAAAGAAAAAATCCCGCCGACTTTCATCGACAGGATTTTCTCTTTGGTGGGAGAGGGTGGATTCGAACC
>ONIC01000063.1 GCA_900317815.1 uncultured Eubacteriales bacterium
ACTGACCGATAACCCGGGTGGGAGGACAATATCCGCAATTACCACTCAATAGGGAGGAAAACTAATGAAACACGGTAAGAAGTATGTCGACAGCGCTAAGACGATCGACAGAACAAAATTCTATGAGCCGAAAGAGGCTCTTCAGGCAGTTGTCGACACTGCAAAGGCTAAGTTCGACGAGACAGTAGAAGTTCACGTTAAGCTCGGCGTAGACGGCAGACACGCTGACCAGCAGGTCAGAGGCGCTATCGTTCTTCCGAACGGTACAGGTAAAAACGTAAGAGTTCTCGCTATCTGCAAGGGCGCTAACGTTGACATCGCTAAGGAGGCAGGCGCAGACTTTGTCGGCGCTGAGGATATGACTCAGAAGATCCAGCAGGAGAACTGGATGGACTTCGACGTTCTTATTACAACTCCCGACTGCATGGGTCTCGTAGGCCGTCTCGGTAGAGTTCTCGGTCCCCGCGGACTTATGCCGAACCCGAAGGCAGGTACTGTAACACCCGATATCGCTAAGGCTATCAAAGAGGCTAAGGCAGGTAAGATCGAGTACCGTCTTGATAAGACAAACATCATTCACTGCCCGATCGGCAAGGCTTCCTTCGGCGCTGACAAGCTCCAGGAGAACTTCGATACGCTCATGGGCGCTATCGTAAAGGCTAAGCCTGCTGCTGCAAAGGGTCAGTACGTTAAGTCCTGCGCAGTTGCTTCGACAATGGGTCCGTCTGTAAAGATCAGCCCCAGCAAGTTCCAGGGTTGATAATAACTTTAGATTTACACAGAAGAGCTTTCTCAGGAAGGCTCTTCTTTTTTTATATTTTTGAACGAAAACACACCATGTCAGTTGTACTATTTAATGAGGGGGGAAGATGTGATGAATGACAAGCCTGCAGGCAAGGAGCGTGCGGAGCTGATAATCCGCAAATATGCAAATCTGATCTACCGTGTGGCGTATCAGAATATCTGTAACAGAGCCGACGCAGATGATATTTTCGGCGAGGTGTGCCTTGCTGTTATGACGAAAAATCCCCCCTCAGACAGCGAGGAGCATCTTCGGAAATGGCTTATAACGGTTACCCTCAACAAATGCAGAAATATGAAGAAATCGGCGTGGCGAACGAGAAACGAGCCTCTCGATGATCACATTGATCTGCCGTCTGAGGACGCAAGGCAGGTCATGGAGGAGCTGAGCCGTTTGCCTGAGAATTATCGGAATGTTGTCTATCTTTATTATTATGAGGAATATACAATTGCAGAGATCGGCGAGATACTCGGCAAAAGCCCGAATACGGTGAGCACATGGCTGCGGCGTGCGAGAGAGAAGTTGAAAAAAATTTTGGAGGAGTGATCGAAGATGAAGGACAACAGATATACACGGGCGATGAATACTGTTGAGATCAGCGGCGAGGCGCTCGACAACGGCTTGAAGTACGCAAGAGAACACTCGGCAGACGAGAAAGGGGACAAGGTGATAAATATGAAAAATAAGCAGAACAATTTATGGAAAGCGGCTGCGGCGTGTCTCGCTGCTGCGGTAGGCATCGGCGGAGCGGTATACGGCGGCGCCGTCGGCAATTCTTCGGGAAAAGGCGATGCACTGATGTTCACTGCAAACGCGCAGGAGTGGACGTACGGCGCTTGTGTGGATTTCGGTGAGCTTCTGCCTGCGGGCGGCGGTTTCCGCGCAGAGCCTGCGGGAGAACCCCTGTCGGGCGATCTGATCGGCGCGGAGCATTTTTACGTCGGAGCTGAAAGCTATACTGCTCTGCCTATACGATGTGAGGGCGAAAACATCGAAAGCGTCACATACACGCTGAAAAACGATCGGCACGAAGCGGTGGAGGCATGTTTCATTCTCGGTGAGCATTTTATCGGGCAGACCGAGAACGACTCATCGGAGCAGGAGTACAACTGGTACTCGCCGTCAGAAACTTATGCGTCGGAATATACGGTCGCGTTCGACGATCAGCCGTATTACGGAGAAAACGGCATGGCTCTCGACGCGCAGGGACGGCAGAGCGCTGAAGAGCCCGAGCCTGTGATACTTGCTGTTCACTATCGTATCAATCCCGAAAAACTCGGTCTGAACGATTGGAGACAGGTCGAAGAGATCAAAAGACAAGACGGCGTGCCGAAAGAGTGGTATGACGTGATGGAGGATATGTACCGATCCGAAGATGAGAAGCTAAAGATCGAGGTGACGGTCGGATTTAACGACGGCACCGAACAAACTGAAACGATAGACCTTGATATCACGTCGGGAAGCATAGAGTACGAAAACGGTCCGTACTATTGCACGAAGGTATCGGGGACATTGAACGAGCATGAATGACCGACGGCAGCATATCGCCGCAATTTGAAAAAATCGGAGGATACCGTAAAAAAATTGCAAAAAAGCCTTGACATCATACAAAAATACTGATATAATTTTATTGCTGTCCAAAGACAGCAGGTGCAGTTTTATTACACTGCTTAAAGTTTTCGCCTGCCGAGGATCGAGCATAGATTATATTATGATGTAATTTTGTGCCTTTCCTCTTATCAACAGGGGAAAGGCTTTTTTAATATTTTTCGGAGGTGAATTGATTTTGCCAAGTCAGAAGGTTCTTGAAGAAAAGAAAGCTGTCGTTGCAGGCGTTGCCGAAAGACTGAAGAACTCCGTTGCAGGTGTTGTAGTAAGCTATGAGGGTATCAACGTTGAAGACGATACACAGCTCAGACGCGAGCTTCGTGAAGCAGGCGTTCAGTACACGGTTGTAAAGAACACGCTTCTCGGCAGAGCCGCAGAGGAAGCAGGTCTCGATGATCTTAAGGCTGTCCTCGAAGGAACAACAGCTCTCGCAACGAGCGCAGAGGATCACACTGCTGCTGCAAGAATTCTTGCAAAGTACGCAGAGAAGAACGAGAAGTTCACGATCAAGAGCGGTTATCTCGACGGTAAGGTTGTAGGCGTAGATACTATCGACGCTCTCGCTAAGCTCCCGTCCAGAGATGTTCTCCTTGCTACAGTTTGCAACGCCCTCAACGCTACTATCGCAGGTTTTGCACGCGCTGTACAGGCTATCGCAGACAACGGAGGCGGAGAAGCTTCCATCGCAAAGAAGGAAGCAGAGGCTGCTCCCGCAGAGGCATAATTTTTGCTTCGCAAGACAAATTTAATTTTGAAAATTACTTATTAATTGGAGGTAAATTACCATGGCATCAGAGAAGATTAATGCTATCGTTGAAGAAGTTGGTCAGCTCACAGTTCTTGAGCTTTCCGAGC
>ONIC01000043.1 GCA_900317815.1 uncultured Eubacteriales bacterium
CAAAGAACATCAGGCTGAAAAATATTTATAACATTGACGATACCCGTCGCGAGGTAGCCGATGTAGTCCTTTACAACCGCCGTGCCGACCTTGTCGCCTTCACGCATAGCGTTGAATGCGGTGATACCGTTTACCTTGTTAACGTCTCCGTTTACAGACTTGAGCATAAACGACTGGAGCGGATTTTCCTTTTCGATAGCCTCTTTTGTCAGGTTGATAAGTCCGGTTGCCGAAGCGTACGCCTCCCAACAGCCCTTACGTCCGCAGTTGCACTGTCTGCCGCCGTGAACGATGACCATATGTCCGAGCTCAGCGCCCGCTTTATTCGAACCGCTGTAGATCTTACCGTCGATAATAATTCCGCCGCCTACGCCTGTTCCGAGGGTGATAGCAACGGCATTCGTGCTGCCCTTTGCCGCACCCGCAAGGTATTCACCGTAAGCTGCCGCATTGGCATCGTTTTCGATAAGAACCTTTTTGCCGAGCCTCTCTTCCATCATCTTCACGATCTTCCAGTTGTGGAAGCCGAAATTAGCCGAATACTCAATCACACCTGTCTCGGGATCGACCGCACCGGGGACACCGATACCGACCCACTCTACATCTTCAAGAGTAAGCTCAGCCTTTGCAAGAGCTGCCGTAGTAACGGAAGCCATAGAATCGCAGATCTCGCTCTCAGGACGAGGAACTGCCGTCTTGGTCTCCGCCTTGGCTATAATATTAAACTTATCGTCAACAACACCTGCGACAATATTTGTGCCGCCTAAATCAATACCTATATAGTACATCGTCATCATCCCATTTCTTTACAGTATTCCCCGGGATACAAAACAAACACCCGAAATCATCTACTATAAATTCCGATACTCTTCCTACTTTCTTTCTCCTATTATATCACACAAAGAAAAAAAATACCATTCTCTGATTGTACAAATATATCACGATTTATTAGTGATACTGTACAAAGAGAATGGATTTTTTATCGAAGTTTGTCACAAAATGCGTAATATATTATTCCTTAACAAGCGCATCGGCAAGTGCCTCGAGGTTCGGGATATCCTGTTCCTTGAGTGTGGACTTGATCGTGACAACAGGCTCTGCGAGTGTTATATCCTTGAGCTGCTCAATGATCGGCTTCAGCGTTCTTGCCGCCGAGGGCGCCCACGAACCATTCTCTACAATAGCTATCTTTCTGTTTTTATACCCCTTCGACACGAGCTTGTTTGCAAAAGCAAGCATCGGCGGGAATACTCCTGCGTCATAGGATGCTGACATCAGTACGAGACGGTCATAACGGAACGCATCCTCAATAGCCTCTGCCATATCGTCTCTCGACAAATCGAACAGCGATACCTTCTCAGCGCCCTTTGCTTCGAGGATCTCCTTGAACTTTTCGGCAGCCTTTGCCGTGTTGCCGTGGATAGAAGCGTATGCGATCGTAATTCCCTTATCCTCGGGCTCATAACTGCTCCAGATCTTGTATTTGTCGATATAGTAGCCGAGATCATCGCTGAGTACAGGACCATGCAGCGAGCATATAGTCTTGATCTCGCGGTCAGCAAGCTTTTTGAGGATAGACTGTACCTGAGCGCCGTACTTGCCTACGATATTGAAATAATAGCGTCTTGCCTCGCAAGCCCAGCCCTCATCGTCCTGTGCGTCAAGTGTGCCGAACTTACCGAAAGCGTCGGCGGCGAAGAGGATCTTGTCCTTGGTGTCGTATGTCATCATGACCTCGGGCCAGTGGACCATTGGAGCTGTATAGAAAGTGAGCGTGTGCTCTCCGAGGAGAAGCTCACTGCCGTCCTTTACTACTACCTTCCTGCCCTCAAGATCAAAATCGAAGAACTGACCGAGCATCTGGAATGTCTTGGCGTTGCCGACGACCTTCATCTCGGGGTACTTTTCACATACTACCTGAAGCGATCCCGAATGATCGGGTTCGACGTGCTGTACAACGATATAATCGGGCGACTTGCCGTCGAGAGCCGCTGCAAGATTTTCAAGCCACTCATAAGTTTTGCGGCTGTCAACGGAGTCCATAACGGCGATCTTCTCGTCCTTGATAAGGTAAGAGTTGTACGCCATACCCTCGGGAACAACGTACTGGCTCTCGAAAAGGTCGAGCGTCTTATCGTCAACGCCGATATATACGACCGAGTCGGTAATGTTAAAATTCATAATATATCACGCCTTTCGGGAAATCAAGATGTTATGGAGACACTGATTAAAGCGAGTGCTCATATTGCGCCGTCAGATTTTCAGGCAAATTGTTTGAAAAAGCCGAAGTAATACTGACGTATTTCAAGGCAATTTGACAAAAAGATGCCGGCAAGATGAGTGCACCACAGGCACTTCCTTCGGTCGCTCAGTCCGAAGGACGTGATTTAATCAGTTGCTCCTAAGGTATCACTGCGTAAATGCCCGCTTGCAATATTGACAAAGTGAGGCAAATGAAGTATAATACCACTTAAGTTAATAATAACTAACTTGAAAACAGGTGAAGATATGCACAGCAACAAGATAAAAAAACTCGTGCTGCTGTCGCTCCTGACGGCAGTTGCGCTCATTATTTTTACGATAGAATCGGCGATCCCTCCCATCGTTCCTATTCCCGGAGTAAAACCGGGACTTGCCAATGTAATAACGCTTTTCCTTGTGCTTTGCGCCGATAAACGCTCGGCATTCGGTGTATTGATTGTGAGGGTCATACTCGCTTCGATTTTTGCGGGGCAGGCGATCTCGATGATCTACAGCTTGTGCGGAGGACTTCTTGCGCTCGCAGCGATATGCTCCGCAGATCACATATTAAAAAGCAAGCCCGTATGGTTTATCAGCACGATCGGAGCAGTCTTTCATAATATCGGTCAGATAACGGCAGCTGTCATCCTGATGTCTTGGCAGGTTGTATATTATCTTCCTTATCTTCTGATTTCGGGCTGCATCACAGGTGTTCTGACGGGGCTTCTCACAGAATTTACGATCAACAAAATGAAAGGCGCAGGCATACTCAAAAAGTTTACCGACATATTCAATTATGAAGAAGAAAAGGAAAACAACAATGTATAACAGAAAGTGTATCTCAGCGCTGCTTGGCGTGATACTGATGACTGCCTTATACGGCTGTACAGAAAAATCAGCAGACGATAAACCGACTGAAAGCGAAGTCGGACTTTTCGCAATGGATACTTATATGTCGCTTAAGGCTTACGGTCCGAACGCGGATAAATCGCTTCAAAATGCATCGGAGCGGATCACTCAGCTTGAATCGCTGCTTTCCGTAACGGATAGCGGCAGTGAGATCTACAGGCTAAACAATGCAGAAGGTAAAGAGACACCCCTCTCGCCCGAAACAGGCTTTCTTATCAGAAGTTCGCTTGAATTCGGCTCGGAAACGAACGGTGCTTTTGATATCACGCTCTACCCTGTTTCGAAGGAATGGGGATTTACGACAGGCAGTTATAAGGTCCCGTCCGAAGAGCGGATAAAAGAGCTTCTCGAAAAAACAGGCAGCGATAATATTTCACTTTCAAACGATGGGTCGGGTGCTTTGCTGAAAAACGGTGCAAATATCGACCTCGGAGGCATCGCAAAGGGCTATGCGGGGAGCTGCGCCGCAGAGATCCTGAAGGACGACGGCATAGAGAGCGCAATACTCAATATGGGCGGAAATGTTCAAACTGTCGGAACAAAACCCGACGGAAACGCATGGAAGGTCGGTATACAGGATCCCGAAGATTCGTCAAAGCTGGTCGGAATGGTCTCTGTCGCTGACAAGGCAGTCGTGACATCGGGAGGCTATGAACGATATTTCGAAGATGACGACGGCAATATTTACTGGCATATCCTCGATCCGAAAACCGGTTATCCTGCGCAGAGCGATATTATTTCGGTAACAGTGATAGGAAGTGACGGCACGATCTGCGATGCACTTTCGACCTCGCTTTTCGTAATGGGTACCGAAGGCGCTTCGGCATATCTGAAAAATCACTCCGAGCTCGGCGCTGTCATCGTATCAAGGGACAGAAAGCTGTACATCACGGAGAACATCAGAGATAATTTTAAATCAAGCGGTGATTTTGCAGGCTGTGAGATCATCATAATATAAACAAAAAAGCGACCGGGAAAACTCTCGGTCGCTTATGTATTATCAGAATGAAATGACAACGCACGTTACATTGTCAACTCCGCCGTTTTCGAGCGCTCTGTCAACAAGCGCATCGGCGTGATTTTCCATTTTTTCGGAAAGGATATCCGCAATCTCCTCATCACAGCACATATCGGTCAGACCGTCGCTGCATATCAGGATCATCATGTGATCCGACGGGAAAGTTCCCGTGTGGACAGCCTCGGGACCCATTCCAAACTCATCTATTCCGATAAAGTTCGTGATCCTGTGACAGTCGGGACTGTTTTTCGCCTGCTCCTCAGTGTAGATATTCTCTTTGAATTTCTTCATAGCAAGCGTCTGATCCTCTGTTATCTGCTCGAGCTTTTTGTCTTTGTAGAAATAAACACGGCTGTCTCCGATATTGAAGACATTGACGGCATCCTCGTCAACTATAGCCATGGCAAGCGTACTGCCGCTCTGATAGCCCTGCTGACGGCGCACCATCTCCCAGACCTCGTTGTTCGCCTTGATCGCATACGCATTTATTACTCTGTGAAGCTCCTCGGGAGCGGATTCACGTATCTTTGTCTTGTAGAACTCGATCACACCTGCGCTGATCTCCGAGGCATCGTCACCGAAATCTTCACCGCCCATACCGTCGCACACCGCAAAGATCCTGCGGCAGTCCATGTAAAGCTCTCCTGTGAAAGCGTCCTCGGGTTCAAGTCTCATTCCGAACTCATCGGCATAGAAGTTATCTTCGTTCCGCTCGCGGACACAGCCGACACTCGATGAAACAGACACTTTTATCTTTCGGTAATCAGAATAATCATAATTTTCGGGATATCCGCCGTCCTCAAGCGTTTCTTCCTGCGTCACGTCCGGCTCCTCAGACTCTTCGTCAGTCTTCACGGATTCCGTTTTTTCTTCCTCAGCGGTATTCTCAGGCTCAGATTTTTTCTCCTTGGCAGTGTCTCCCGTTTCCGACTTTTTCTCCTCGGCGGTCTTTTCGGTTCCCGACTTTTTCTCCTCGGCGGTCTTTTCGGTTTCCGACTTTTTCTCCTCGGTGGTCTTTTCGGTTTCCGACTTTTTCTTTTTGGAGGTTTTTTCAGTTCCCGTTTTTTTCCCATTGGAGGTCTTTTCAGTTTCCGACTTTTTCTTCTTAGGTTCGTTCGGATCATTCAAATAATTATCATTCTTATCCATTTCGTACCTCTCTTCTGCGCCTGAATAGGTTTCACTGTGACGGTCAGGCGCATCTTTACGACTGCATCGGATCGTACATGATACTATTGTTCAATAAACATCGTTAATACGAAATATATGAAATTTAGTACATTTCGTATAAAATATTAACCCAATATGGTCAATTTTCATTACTATAATTATAAATCAACCGAACAGATATGTCAATAGCCTTGATTTCTTTTAGTAACTTTATATAATTCGCGGATAGCTATCATGTAAGATTTGCGAAAAAAGAAATTACAATCAAATTCTATCTGTAATAACCTGTTACTTAAATTTAACCTGCGCCGCATTCATAACGACGTTAACTGACCGGTGATGGACATATCATTCTAAAACAAAAATAAGACCCTGCTGCCGTACAGAGAGCAGCTTCCTCTTCAACATGGTTAGAGCATACAAATAATATGAATATCTGTCCGAGAAATTCTACACACGGTCTGCATAATAAAACGGCTTGACAAGGCTAAAAATCGGTATTATAATTTAGTTGTGAGTTAGCATATGCTAATCCACAGTGATGTATATTTGTCCGTTTACAGAAAGGAGTTATATATGTTCATAGAAATAAGTGAGATAAAGAAGCACTTCGGAGAGGGCGAAAGCAGAGTCGATGTCCTAAAGGGCATCAATATGGAGCTTGAAAAGGGAGAGTTCTGCGTGCTGCTCGGACCGTCGGGATCCGGAAAGTCAACGCTTCTCAATATCATCGGAGGGATCGACAGCGCAGACAGCGGTTATGTGTCAATCGACGGAGAAAAAACAGCCGACATGAGCGAGAAGGCGCTGACGATGTACCGCCGCCGTCACCTCGGATATATCTTCCAGATGTACAATCTGATTCCGAACCTGAATATCAAAGAGAATATCGAGGTCGGTGCGTATCTCGGTGAAGATCCGCTCGATGTAGACGAGATACTCAAAACGCTCGGTCTTTACGAACACCGTCACAAGCTGCCTAATCAGCTTTCGGGAGGTCAGCAGCAGAGGACTGCTATCGGACGCGCGATCGTAAAGAACCCCGATATACTGCTCTGCGACGAGCCGACCGGCGCTCTTGATTACAACACCTCCAAGGAGATTCTCAAGCTTATTGAGACAGTCAACAAGAAGTACGGCACAACCGTTATCATGGTAACTCACAATGACGCTATCAAGAATATGGCGGATCGCGTGATAAAGCTGCGTGACGGAGTTATCCGCAAGAATGAGAAGAACGAAAAGAAGCTCTCTGCCGACGAGCTTGATTGGTAAAGGGGGCGTTTGAAATGAGAAGTCCCCTTACCAAAAGAATTTTCAGAGAGATAAGGGATGAAGCGGGGAAATACATAGTCATTGCGCTTTTTATGATCGCGCTCATAAGTGTGGCATCGGGATATTTTATCGCAGATGCGAGCCTGAAAAACGCCTATGATGAAAGCTTCGGGCTATATAACATAGAAGACGGCAACTTGGAGCTTGCTCAGACAGCAGATGAAGCTGTGACCGAACTTTTCGAATCGGAGGATACGGCGATATATCCGAACTTTTACAAGGACGAGGATTCGAAAAACGGCAGCACGCTCCGCATCTTTTCTGAACGTGAAGAGGTAAACAAGGTGTGCCTGCTCAACGGCAGTATTCCCGAAAAGGACGATGAGATCGCACTTGACAGACTTTATATGAAGAGCAACTCTATCGCCGTCGGGGACACTCTCACGGTTTCCGGAAAAAAGTACAAAATTGTCGGCACTATCGCTCTGCCTGATTATTCGGCGCTTTATGAGAATAACACCGATTTTATGTTTGACACTGAGAAATTCGGCGTAGGCACAGTTACAAAAGGCGGATTTGAGCGTCTCGGCGATAAAAACATCCATTACTCATATTCCTGGAAATACAACGATCCGCCAAAGGAGCGTTTCGGGAAGGATGCATACGACAAAAGCGACGATTTTCTGAAAGCAATATCAAAAAATGTGATGCTGCTCAATTATATTCCGACGTGCAGAAACAGCGCGATCAAATTCTCGGGAAACGACCTCGGCCACGACCGTATCATGATGATAGTGCTGCTGTATATGTTGATCGTGATAATCTCTTTTGTCTTTGCGGTAACAACGAGCAACACGATCGCCAAAGAAGCTAACGTGATCGGTACGCTTCGCGCATCGGGCTATACAAAGGGTGAGATTATCCTGCACTACATGGCTCCGCCCGTTATAGTGCTTGCCGCAGCTTCGATAGTCGGAAACATTCTCGGCTACACGCTTTTAAAAGATAATATGGCTGATATGTACCTCGGATCTTACAGCCTGGTAAGCTATGAAACGTTGTTCAACGCAGATGCCTTCATCGAAACCACGATCATTCCGATAGTGATACTCTGTGTAATCAATCTTATTATGCTGATATCGAAGCTTAGCCTCTCCCCTCTGAAATTTCTTCGCAGGGATCTGAAGCGTCATCAGCGCAGGAAAGCGCTGCGACTCAATACAAAGCTCGGGATCATGACCAGATTCAGACTGCGCGTCTTTTTCCAGAACATCACGGGATATCTGACTATATTCGTCGGGATATTCTTTGCAAGCACTATCATGGTATTCTGCCTTATGCTTAATCCGCTGCTTGACAATCTTGCCGCTGTCACCGTTGACAATATGATCGCACAGCACCAGTATATTCTGAAGATGCCTGTTGAAACCGAACTTGACACGGCGGAAAAATACTCGGCTACCTCGCTCAAGATCAGAAACGGCGACTTCACAGAGGATATTTCGGTTTACGGTATCACCAAAGGAAGCAGGTATTATCATTCAATTATAAACCGTGACACTGCGGAGATTTCGTCGGCATTTGCCGATAAGTACAGCCTTAAAGAGGGCGACATAATTACACTTCACGATGAGTTCGGAAGCCACGATTACAGCTTCACGGTAAGCGGTATATACAACTACCCCGGAACGCTCGCCGTATTTATCGGCATTGACGATTTTGCTGAGAAATTTGACAAGGACGACGGGTACTTCACGGGATACTTCTCCGACAAAGAGATAACCGATATTGATGACAAGCTCATTGCGGGCGATATCACGGAGGACGACTACACAAAGACCTCAAGGCAGCTCAAACGTTCTATGGGCGGACTTGCCGACACATTTGTTTACATCGGTATCGCAGTGATAATCCTCGTTGTGTATATGCTGTCGAAGGTCATTATCGAGAAGAACTCTCAGTCGATCTCGGTAACAAAGATACTCGGCTACAGCAAACGAGAGATCGGAGCCGTTTATATCCGGACAACGACTGTTGTTACCATTCTGTCTATCCTGCTCTGCGTACCGCTTGTCGCCGTGGCTATCGACGCACTCTGGCGGGCGATGATGATGAGCTATGCGGGCTGGCTTGCTCCTGTAGTGCCTGTATCTGCATTTGTGAAGACGATCGCTCTCGCCATCGCTACATATATCGTGACGTCCTTTGCTCTAAAGCACAAGATCAATAAGATACCTCTCGATGAGGCGCTGAAAAACGTCGAATAAAATAGTTTTTTTATCATACTTCAAATGACATATTCCCCGCACCGAGCGTAGTATAATAACGGTAAACTGTCAAGGAGGTTTTTTATGAGTAGTGTGCCGTTAAACGTATATATGCTCAGCGATGCGGGGAATATTGCACTCGGGGGACTGTTTGTGCTGATCGGGCTGACGGGATTTGCCCTTCTGAAGATCAGTGAAAAAAGAAAGGATAAGAAATAACAATAAAATTTTGTAATTTTTTATACAAATTGTTTACTGCGTGTTGATTTTGGCGTGAAGTTTTGATATAATATAATGGAAATCTAATTCCGATCGGTGCTCCCGATACGGTTTACGTAAGGAGTCTGCTGAATATGACAAAAAAAATCAAAATAACATCCGACAGCACGTGCGACCTCGGAGAGGAGCTTTGCAAAAGATATAATATTGATATTACGCCGCTTCACGTAGTTTACGGAAGTGAAAGCTTTGACGATATGGTGAACATCACCCCCGAAGATATCGTCACACGTTACAGAGAAAGGAAGGAGCTGCCCAAGACCGCAGCTGTCAGCGTCTGGGAATACACTCAGGTGTTCAAGAAATATGTTGACGATGGATATGAGGTTATTCACATCAACCTCGGCTCATCTATATCATCAACTCATCAGAACGCCGTTGCCGCTGCCGCAGAGGTAGGACACGTTTACGTTATTGATTCTCAGAGCCTTTCGTGCGGAATGGGACTGCTCGTTCTGAAAGCTGCCGATCTCGTTGAGAAGACGGAGCTTTCCGCAGAGGAGATCGCTCAAAAGATCAAAGATACCATTCCCTGTGTCCACACGAGCTTTGTTCTTGATGATCTGGAATTCTTAAACGCAGGCGGAAGATGTTCAACACTCGCTATGCTCGGCGCAAATCTTCTCAACATTAAGCCCTGCATAGAAGTAAACAGCGCCGACGGTGCATCTATGACTGTCGGCAGAAAGTACAGAGGCAAGCTTGAGAAGGTAGTTGCGCAGTACGTCAGAGAGAAGCTTTCTCAGTACACTAATTTTGATCCCGAGCGTGCATTCGTTGTAAGCCGCGATGTATCTCCCGAGATCGTCAACAACGCCTGTGAGATCGTTGAGTCGCTCGGCGTTTTCAAGGAGATACACACGACCTACGCAAGCTGCACGATCACAAGTCACTGCGGCCCCGGTACGATCGGAGTGATCTTCCTTACAAAGTAACATTACAGAATAGCAAAAGACTTCCGAAAACGCAAGCTTCGGAAGTCTTTTTTTGCAGCCGATCAATACCGGTAAATATCCCGCTCAAGATAGAGCATATTGTAATTGATGTCGGCAAGTGAATCCTTTATGTACCTGACAGTTTCGTCTATCCTTCTCATATCCTCAACGATCATTACTATGCCGTCCGAGTTTTCAAGCTGAAAGACAAAATCATACGGCGATCCGGAGACTTTGTACTGCATCATACCGAGGCTTTCGCGTTCGCTCTCGGCAAGTCTGGCAAAGCCTCTTATCAGTCCCTCGAAATTCTCCTCGATCGTTTCAAGCTCCTCATCTGGCTTATGCTCAATCAGTATCCTGCCCGTGGTGTAGCTGATATGTGATATACCGTATTTCTCATTAAAAAGCATTTGAACACCCTCCCCTATTCCGCAGCTTTTACACTCCTGCCGACTTTCACCAGCGTCAAAAATATTCCGAAAGTATAGACAACAGTCAGCGCAATATTGAGATACATATTTTCCCTCAGCAGAAACATCAGTGCAGAGAAGCAGACAGCCGTCAGACAGATAACCGCAGTATTCTTACCCGTTATGTGAATACATTTCTTTGAATATAAAGTCAGAGAAAGCATGGACGCATAGAACATCAGCAGCGATACTATCAGAAATGTGATCTTCGGCAGCAGACTTACGTCCTCATCGTGCATAAATTCGAGCGAAATCGTGATATTGTTCAGAGCAAAGATCAGGAAAATATGAATCATCATAAAGCCGAGTCCCGTGGTGCTGATCTCACGATCGAGAATTTTGTCATACATCATACCGTAGCACAGGAAAAGTCCGACCGCAACCAGGAAGCTCATCACCGAGAAATAAAAGTTGTTCACCGATATAGTGTCTTCAAAGTAGCCTGACAGGGCGATTATCATTTCCCCAAAGGAAAAAACAACATACAGCATAACTCGCTCGGAAAGGTGTGCAAAATCAACAAGTATCACCTTAACGTGCTTACGGTGGATCATGCTTGCTGCGATACCGAATATGACTGCCGGCAGCGCAAGAAGATTTTTTCCGGTAATACTGTAAACCGGTATTCCGCAGAAAACTATCAACGCTTCACCGAAAAGAACGACGGCCATATGGCGCAGCTGCGCTCTGAGATGAGGTTCGTTCCTATGACCATGAAGCTCTATTACGTATTGCATGCCTATGTTTATGAGTATCAGCCCCCAAGCCATGTGGTAGCGGAATTGATAAGACTCCCAATTGATACGAGTACCCTGCGCGATATAGTAAAGCAGATACATATTGACGAATAAAAAGATATGATCGCGTATCCCGTTTCTGCCATGCATATTGATATAGTACGTTGTGAAGTTCCAGATCTGGATCACGGCGAGCGTGCAGAGAACATACGCCGCAAACATCGGGAATATATCGTCAGCTTCTCCGATATGGTGCAGAAGAGTATTGTTTCTGCCGATAACATAGACAAAAATAAGATCATAAATAAGCTCAAGGTACTCGACCTTTTTCTCCTCTTTGAGCAACTTTTCCATTAAAATGACCTCCGATAGGTATCTGTGTATATTTTACCATACCGTGAGAAAAAGTACAATCGTATTTAAGCAAAAATCGGACCGATCACTGTGGATCGATCCGAAAATTGTGTGCAGTGCGGTATTATTTGTCAAAATCCTCTACGTCAAAATCGGGCGGCGGATCTATCTCTTTGCCGACGTAACCGCCGTTTTTGCGGCGCTGCTTAACACATTCGGTCAGCAGGTATTCTATCTGCCCGTTTACCGACCGAAAATCATCCTCTGCCCAGGAAGCTATATCGTTGTACAGCTTCTCGGAGAGTCTGAGGGGCACCTGTTTCTTCGCTGCCATATCAGTAAAGACTTCCCGAATTTACGATCGGCTGCGCATCGTGATTGCCGCACAGAACTACGAGAAGATTGGACACCATAGCCGCCTTGCGCTCGTCGTCAAGCTCGACAACATTCTTTTCGCTGAGCTGATCGAGTGCCATTTCTACCATACCTACCGCACCGTCTACAATAAGCTTTCTTGCGTCAACGACAGCAGATGCCTGCTGTCTCTGGAGCATTGCGGCTGCGATCTCGGGAGCATAGGCAAGATATGTTATGCGCGCCTCGATGATCTCGATGCCTGCGTTTTCTACCTTTTCCTGGATCTCGTCGCGGATACGCTTTGCCACAGTCTCGCTCGAACCTCGAAGGCTGCCCTCGTCTGCGATGCCGTCACCCGTTGTATCAACATTCTGCGCTACGTCATACGGGTAAAGGCGGACGATATTTCTCAGCGCCGTGTCGCACTGGAGCGAGAGATACTCCTTATAGTTATCGACATCAAAGACAGCCTTAGCCGTATCGACAACTCTCCAGAGTACTGCTATTCCGATCTCGATCGGATTTCCGAGGCAGTCGTTGATTTTCTGCTTGTTGTTGTTGAGAGTCATGATCTTCAGCGAGATCTTCTTGTCAACAAGATTGGCTGAATTCATTGCGTCAGACTCCTGCTTTAAAGAATGAATACCTCTCGACTCTGCCTTGACATCATCGCTCTGTCTGAGCTTCGTTGACGCTGCGGGATTGACCGCAAGGCAGAACGGATTTACCCAGTAAAAGCCTTCGCTCTTGAGCGTTCCGACGTATTTTCCGAACAGCGTAAGCACGAGAGCCTCCTGCGGCTTGAGCACTTTAAGACCCATAAAAAGGGTCCAGCCAATACACATCCAGACAATGGAAAGCGCTATCAGGACATTCCCGATAACTCCTCCCATTTCATCACCGATCACGATCACGGGAATCGAGATCACATAGATCAGGATCGTTAGTACCAACATTACCATACCGTTTTTCTTACCGGAAATTACCTTCTCTTTCATATACATATCCTCCTTTGAGAAGTTTATCACAAGGCTCTTTGTGATATCAATATGATATCACTTTTATTTCATTTTGGCAAGGATTTCTCGATATATTTTTCCAATTCTCCGTTTTATACAATTTATATATGTCCGATTTGTGCAGCTATGATAATTGGTTGTACAGCGAAGGATAATGTGGTATAATTGATCTATAAAGAGAAAAGGAGCGGTGATGTTGATATGGATAAACAAAGAATAGTAGCGTTCGATGTTGAGACGCCGAATTTCAAAAGTGACAGAATGAGCTCGATAGGTATTGCAGTTATCGAGGACGGCAGGATAATAGATACATACGCTTCACTGATCGATCCCGAGACTTATTTCAACAGGTTCAACATTGAACTCACGGGTATAACACCCGAAATGGTAAAAAAAGCGCCGACCTTCCCCGTTATATGGAAGAAGATCGGACCTGTTCTTGAAAGCGGTATACTTTTGGCGCATAATGCGGCGTTTGATATGAAGGTTCTTGCACAGTGTATTAACTTTTACGGTATTGAGACAGAAATGATAAGGGAATACGCCTGCACTGTTCAGATGGGCAGAAAATGCTATCCGGAGCTTGAAGATCACAAGCTCGACACGCTCTGCCGTCACCTTGATATAGAACTTGACCACCACAAAGCAGACAGCGACAGCATCGCCTGCGCCAAGCTGTATCTTGACTACAAGGATCACGGTATAAGGATCGACAAGTTCAAGCGTACTTACGATCTATCGGCAATGCGGCAGTTAAAAGGGTGATCGGTTATGCATGATATCTGGAACCCGTGGCACGGGTGCATAAAATGCAGCGAAGGCTGCGAGAATTGTTATATGTACTATCTTGACGGGCTGCGTAACAGGGACGGGCGCGAGATCTACCGCACAAAGCAGGGCTTCAGATATCCTCTCTCCAAAAACAGGGACGGCAGCTACAAGGTAAAAAGCGGGGAGATGCTGAGGGTATGTATGACGTCGGATTTCTTTCTTGAGGAAGCAGATCTATGGCGTCATGAGGCGTGGGAGATAATCAGAATGCGACCCGATGTAAAATTCTTTCTATTGACAAAAAGACCGGAGCGAGTTCAGGATTGTCTGCCGCCGACATGGGGAGACGGCTGGGAGAATGTAATGCTTAACGTCACCTGTGAAAATCAACGGCGCGCCGATGAGAGGATACCTATCCTTCTTAAGCTTCCTTTCAGACACAAAGGGATCATGTGTGCGCCATTTATCGGGAAGATCTCTGTTCGATCATACCTGCAAACAGGTATGATCGAACAGGTCTTGTGTGACGGTGAAAACTACAACGGTACTCGGCCGTGCAATTTCGACTGGGTAAAGTCACTTCATGACGAATGTGAACGATATAACATTACATTCGTCTTCTGCGGTACAGGCAGACGTTTTATCAAGGACGGGAAGCTCTATGCGATCGAGGACAGCACCGTTCAGAGCGAACAGGCCCAAAGATCGGGTGTAAGCTTCAAGGGAAATCCGATCAACTTTAAGCTTACAAATATCTTCGGCGATCCGATCCCCGACAGCGAGCTTTATGTCCCGTATTTCGGAGAAAAATGCGGCAGATGCGGTATGCAGCTTATCTGCAATGGCTGCAGCAAATGCGGAAAGTGCGGATAAACACTCTTACCTATTTTCCGCATCGGCAAAACGGCAGCGCGCACAGAAAAGCCGCACCGAAAATCCGACGTTATCTTGTGAGGGCAACGTATGCGAGCATTCCGTCGGAGAGCTGCATCGTTCCGAGCGCATACTCGTAGCCGTTTTCTTTCCAGAAGCTGCTGATTATCATAGATGTGTTCACATCGTCATTCGAAACGCTGATACCTCCGCCGAGGCTTGAACCGGTAAGCTTAAGATCGGGCATCGACTCCTCGTTGTCTATCCCCGCTTGTGTGTCGTTTGTCATAAGATACCAGTCAATTGTAAGATCGACAAGTCCGTTTTTCACAACGATATCCACATTATCAAGCTCACGGATATACGTCCCCTCAATATTTGTCGGGTTGTAAATTATCATACATTTCCAGCCGCCGCTGAAACCGAGGTCGTTTGTGATGACCGATCCGCTTGCGGGCGGCTCGTAGATAAATCCGTTCTGACCGTAGCACCATTCAAATTCATCGAATGTCGGACGCTGATATGTTGAATAAGCCATCGCTTCGACGTATGCCGCATCGTCTGCGCTGTGGTCAGGCTCGGGAGACGGAGAAGGTTCTGACTGCGGCTCAGGCTCATGCTGAGACACAGGCTCGCTTACAATTACCTCAGATACTGCTTTCGATGATGTTACCTTTGAGGACGCCGCCTTTGATGAAGTTGACTTTGATGATGCTGCTTTTGATGAAGCTGCTCTTGACGATGCCGCCTTTGAGGACGCTGCCTTTGACGATGCCGCCTTTGATGATGCTGCTTTTGATGATGCTGCTTTTGAGGATGCTGCTTTTGAGGATACTGCCTTTGAGGACGCTGCCTTTGACGATGCCGCCTTTGATGAAGTCGCCTTAGAGGCCGCTGCTTTAGAAGATGTCTGCTTAGACGATGCTGCCTTTGAAGAAGCAGTGCTCGACACGCTTTCGCTTGATACGGTTTCGCTTTCAAGCTCCGTTGCCGTACTTTCAAACGGATGCGATCCCGTATTTTCTGACGAGATCACCCCGGATACTGACTTGTCGCTGTCTGAGGACGTCTGCACCTCTGCTTGTCTGAGGTATCCCGGCTTTACAAAAAGCAGAACACAGGCAACGATCAGCAAAACACTGACACTGCTGAGCGCACCAATGAGTACGGCGTTGGCACTGCTCGGCTGAACATAGCTTACGTCCGTGACGGAGTATGAGTCTATGCTGCCTGAATGAGGAAGCTCTACCGCGCGGCTTT
Source organism: uncultured Eubacteriales bacterium (assembly GCA_900317815.1). Taxonomy (GTDB): domain Bacteria; phylum Bacillota; class Clostridia; order Oscillospirales; family Acutalibacteraceae; genus RUG592. Next base: position 15,939 of record ONIC01000043.1, read on the forward strand.
TGTAAACAGGAACGCTCGTTGGCGCAGACTCATTGCTGTCATAAGGAGACACAAAGGGCTGCTCCGTTTGCTGTATCACGGGCTGACCGCAGTAGGCGCAAAAGGAAGCATCATCGGAGATCGGTTTTCCGCATCTTGTACAAAACATACTATCACCTGCTTTGATATCATTTTTTAGAGAGACCCCGATCAAATGAAGATGTAAACTCTCATTTGATCTTTTAATTATACACTAATACACACGTTTAATCAATTTCTTTTTATGAGCAAACTATCACAATGATGTCATAATATTTCCGAAGTATTGAATAAATGCGATCGGTATGATATAATAAAAACATATTATTCAAGGAGAATTGCTATGAAAAACGTTGAGATTTTTACCGACGGCGCCTGCAAGGGCAATCCCGGTCCCGGCGGCTGGGGCGCTATCCTGCGTTACGGATCTGCCGAGAAAGAGATCAGCGGCGGTGCTGCCGATACGACAAACAATAAAATGGAGGTCACCGCTGTTATTGAAGCTCTGAGATGTCTTAAGGAGCCGTGCAAGGTCACTGTATACAGCGACTCAACGTATGTCTGCAATTCTATGAATAAAGGCTGGGCGAAGAACTGGGAAGCAAAAAACTGGATCAAAGGCGGAAAACCTGTACCGAACACAGAACTGTGGAAACAAATGCTTGAGCTTACGAAGCTGCACAGTGTGACGTTCGTATGGGTAAAGGGTCACGACGGTCACCCCGAGAATGAACGATGCGACAGACTCGCAGTAGCACAGGCGGAAAAATACAAAAACGCCTGACCTTCCGCTATAATGTGATCTCTCTTTTGCTTTCTATGGTCATTGCCTTGTTTTTTCTGTCGGAAAGCTCGCTCGCCCCGAACGCCGAAACAACTACAGAAGCATTTTTTGACAACACAGGTGAGTTGATCGGTGCGTATGCGGGAGAAGACAATAATTTTTACCTTTTGACCTGCGATAAAAATATATTCAATATCGTTGAGCTTGACGCTGAGGGCAACTCCGCTGTATATGCGATAGACATCGAACCTGACAAAACAGCGCACGCTTTTTTCGGAGGGGAGTTCAGATTTTTTCAGAACTGCGCCGAAGAAAAAGACGGAGGCATCTTCAGATATGTAAAAATGATATCCTTCGATTGTCTTGCGGGGATACGCAAGGAACGTGTTATAAACAATGCACAGGTGACGGGCAGATTGGCAGCGTTTGACGGTGAGAGAAGTTATTTGCCCTCAGATACGTCTGTGGCGGTAATATCAAGCTCGCTGCGAATTGAAGATGAGATCGCGCTTTCATCACCATGCAGATCCGCGGCAGTATCAGACAGAGGAGATGTATTTTTCTCATGCTATGACGGCACGGTACGCCTGATCGGCGGCAGCGCGCTTCTGATACCCGTATCAAGTGACACTCTATGCGCTTGCGATGGGCATATATTTGACGGCGAGGCGTTTTATGATTTTTACGGAAATCTGCTTTGCGGAGGGTTTGACAGTTCACGATCGGCAGCATACTTTGACGGCTGCTTCATAGGAAACATTTCGGGAGGGCTGACCGCTGTCAAGGGTGAAGGAACAGCCTTTCTTTCATCCGTGAGCGATGAATCGTTTATCTGCTGTTCAGATGAAACACTCGCATCATTTACTCCGGAGGGCAGCGGCATAAAGGCTTGCTTTTTCACCGCAGAGGACATTTCCGCTGCATTTAAAAATGATAAAGAGCAGAAAAGCAATGACAGACTGAGCGACGACGGCTACCTTACAATAGAGTACGGCACAACGGCGGCTGACTTTCGGAATATGAGCGGAACAGATACCGAATTTTTCAAAAATGGCAGCAAGTATTCGGGAAAGCTGGGAACCGGCATGACTGCGGTTTACGATAACTTCGAATACACGGTGATAGTTATCGGCGATCTTACAGGAGAAGGCTCGGTGAACAGCCGCGACTGCGATCTGCTTGTAGATCATCTTATAGGCGCTGCTGATATCACGGGCGCATATCTTATCGCCTCGGACTTAAACCGTGACGGTAAGACAGATCTTGTCGATGCAGCGATACTTTATAATGACATAAAGAAAAACAGATAATTATCGAGGGTGATACAATGACATTTCTGATCGATGAAACGCTGACCGAGCTTGATAGTCTGAGCGTTGAAAAGCAGCGCGGTCCCTATGTCTCCATTCTGACAAAAAAGGAATGGGAAAGCAACCGTGAAAAATTTGATATGGGCATTGAGATAGATCCAGGTGAATCCGAAATCGTCGTTACAAAAGCCGAAGTGAACTACGACTCCGTCACGGGAACCTTTTCTATTCCGAACAGAAAAGACTTTTCTCAGAAAGACACAACCTTTGCCTTCGCTCTCGATGAGAAGGGCGTGGTTTTCATTGACGACAGCGGCACGGCGATTTCGATTGTCAAACAGATACAAAGCTCAAAAAAGTGGCGTATCCCGAGCCTTGAACGATTTCTTTACGATTTTCTCGACCGCCTCATCGGTGAAGATCAGCAGCTGCTTTCAAAGTATGAATGGGAGCTGTACAGCGTCGAAAGAGCGATCACCCACGGCGATGACGAAAACGGAGAATCTATAACGATCGACAGAGTAAACGATATACGAGGTGACGTCAGAGATCTTCACAATCACTACGAGCAGCTTCTTGATCTTGCGGAGATACTTGAGGAAAACGAAAACAACTTCTTCTCAAAGGAAAATCTGCGCTACTTCAGACTTATCTCAAACAAGATCGAGCGGCTTCTCGATACATCGGCAGGTATCGGAGAATACACGATGCAGATCCGAGATCTTTACAAGATGCACCTTGATATCAAGCAGAACAACATAATGACGATACTTACCGCCGTTACAACTATCTTTATGCCGCTGACGCTGATCGTAGGCTGGTACGGAATGAACTTCAGATATATGCCCGAGTTGAATTTCAGGTGGAGCTATCCCGTTCTGGCGGCTATCAGTGTTCTGATAGTAGTAATAAACGCTATCGTTTTCAAAAAGAAAAAATGGATGTAACCAAGGCATCGCTGAAAACTCCCACGGTATTTTCCGAGGGAGTTTCTCATTAGGGAGACACTGATTAAATCGAGTGCAAAAATTACGCAGTCAGATTTCGTGGCAAATCGGACAAAAAAGCCGCCGTAATACTTACGTATTTCAAGGCTTTTGAGTTCAATTTGACCGAAAGATGCAAGCAAGTTTGGTGCTC
>ONIC01000024.1 GCA_900317815.1 uncultured Eubacteriales bacterium
GTCAGTATTACTTCGGTTTTTTCAAACAATTTGCCTAAAAATCTGACGGCGCAATATGAGCACTCGCTTTAATCAGTGTCTCCCTAAGCCGCAGTATTTCCGTTTCATTCGGCAATGCTGCGGCATTTTGTATGTTTGTATACGTATAAAAACCCCGAGGCTGTCTTTTTGAACAGCTTCGGGGTGTTGTTTTGCGGGTATTATTTCAGTACAAAGCCGATCTTCTTCATAGCCTTGTCGAGCGTTCTCTGGGAGAACTTCTGGGCGATCTCGGCGGACTTTGTGTAGCACTCCTTCATATAGCTCTTGTCTGCGATGTAGCGCTCGTAACGCTCTCTGACGGGGCGAAGCTCTTCGACAACAGCCTCTCCGACTGCCGTTTTGAAATCGCCGTAGCCCTTTCCGTCAAACTCCTGCTCGATCTGCTCAAAGGTCTTGCCTGTGATAGTCGAGTAAATGCTCATCAGGTTGTTGATGCCGTCCTTGCCTTCGCCGTAAGCGACTCTTGCTTCGCTGTCGGTAACGGCGCGCTTGAACTTCTTCATAATAACATCGGGATCGTCCATAAGCGTTACGCAGGCGTTTACGTTTTCGTCAGACTTGCTCATCTTCTTGGTAGGATCCTGAAGGCTCATAACTCTTGCGCCGTTCTTCGGGATAAACGGCTCGGGCACCTTGAATACGCTGCCGTAAATGCCGTTGAAGCGCTCCGCGATATTTCTTGTAAGCTCAAGGTGCTGCTTCTGATCTGCTCCTACGGGTACCATATCGGCTTGGTAGAGCAGGATATCGGCTGCCATGAGCGCAGGGTAGGTGAAGAGACCTGCGTTTACGTTGTCAGCGTGCTTTGCGGATTTGTCCTTGAACTGTGTCATTCTCGAAAGCTCTCCGAACTGCGTGTAGCAATTGAGCAGCCATGCAAGCTGAGCGTGTGTTGTGACGTGGCTCTGAATGAAGAATAGGCTCTTCTCGGGATCGACGCCGCACGCCAGGATCGACGCATAAGCGTCTGCTATATTCTTTCTGAATTTAGCCGTCTCCTGTCTGACGGTGATCGTGTGGAGATCTGCGAGCGCATAGATGCAGTTGAACTCGTCCTGCATAGTCACCCAGTTTTTGACTGCTCCGAGGTAGTTGCCGAGAGTGATAGTTCCCGAGGGCTGGATCGCGCTGAATACGATCTTCTTTTTTTCGCCTGAGTTGTTTTGCTGTTCCATTTTATTATAACTCCTTTGCCATTTTGCCTAAGATCTCTATGCCCTTTTTGAGCTGTTCGTCTGTCGGGGTAGAGTAGTTTATTCTGAACGAATTTGTCTTGTCCTCGGGATTTGCCATAAACGCCGTACCGGGGACGACGCATACCTTGTTCTTCACTGCGTCAAGGCAGAACTTCTGCATATCGACGCGCTCTGGCAGGTCGCACCAGAGGAAAAGACCGCCGTCGATCTTCTGATATGTGATGTTCGGAGTAAGATTTTCGTCCATAAGCTGCATAGTGTAAGCGGCTTTTTTTCTGTAGATCTCGCGCAGCTTCGAAAGGTGAGCGTCGAAGTCATACTTTGAGAGAAACTCGAAGCATACGAGCTGTGACCAGATGTTTGTGTGAACGTCCTGACCCTGTTTGCATACGACCATTTTCTGAATGATCTCTTTCGGCGCGATCGTGTAGCCGACTCGCATTCCGGGGGAGATCACCTTTGAGAAGCTGCCCGCATATATTACAAGACCCTCGGTATCGAAGCTCTTGATACAGGGGAGAAACTCGCCCGAGAAGCGCAGGTCGCCGTAGGGATTGTCCTCTATAACGAGCACGCCGTATTTCTTTGCAAGCTCATAGAGCGCGCGGCGTTTCTCGAGGCTCATCGTAACGCCCGAGGGATTTTGAAAGTTCGGGATAGTATAGATGAATTTGGCTCTTTTTTCACGCTTGAGTGCGTTTTCAAGCTCGTCTATGCATATTCCGTCGGATTCGATCGGAACGCCGACAAGACGCGCGTTGTACGAGCGGAATGTGTTGAGCGATCCGATAAAGGACGGGTTCTCACAGATGACAACATCGCCCTCATTGAGCAGAGCCTTTGACGCAAGATCCATGATCTGCTGAGCGCCCGACGTTATGAGTATATCGTCAAGCTCGCTGCCGACGCTGTGTTTTTCTTTCATATAATCGGTGAGGAACGAGCGCAGAGGGGAGTAGCCCTCCGTTACGCTGTACTGCAGAGCTGCGATTGGGTCCGTCTCGAAGAGCCTTGCGGAGATCTCGGCGATCTCCTTTGCGGGGAATGCTTCGGGAGCGGGATTTCCTGCGGAAAGCGACACGACCGTCGGATCTGCGGCGTACTTAAAGATCTCTCTGATAGCAGACGGTTTGAGCGTCTGAACTCTGTCGGAGAAAATATATTCCATAAGATCAACTCCTGTGCTTTTAATTACCAATAAAAATAATACCACAATATCGGACAATAAACAAGACCGAGGCGGAAATTTTACGCTGTTAAAGTGTGAGAGGCAGGCATATATTATGAAAAAAACAGCTCCGACAAGGTTTTGTTTTCTGTCGAAGCCGTAAATTATTGCTTTTTGGAAATGATTATCTGAAAACGGCTGTATTCATCAGCACCTGACCGTTTTTGATGTCGATCAGACCGTAACTGCATTCGAAGCGCCGCAGCGAGCCGGGGTTCATAATATTCATACCGTTTTCGTATTCGATATTTGATATATGAGTATGACCGTAGAGGACGATATCGGCGTGCTGTTCGGACGCCATTCTTTTCAGACCGCCGAGACCGTATTTGACGCCTTCAACGTGTCCGTGGCAGATATAAAACTTCTTGCCCTCGATCGTTCTTGTTTCGAGGGTCGGCAGCGGGCAGCTCCAGTCGCAGTTTCCTCGCACTCCGATAAACATTTTATCTCTGTAATTTTTCGATACCTCCATAAAATCGGAGTAGCCGTCGCCGCAGAAGATCACGATTTCCGCAGCAGGCTTGCTTCTCACCAACTTATCAAACGTCACATAATCTCCGTGAGTGTCCGAAACAACGAGTATTTGCATAATACCGATCCTTCCTTTGATTTTATACATTATACAATAATACAATCCCTCGAAAATGTCAAGCATTCAAGCGGCGGGCAAGCGCCCGCAGGCACATACGCAAATTCAGTTTATCGTATACGTTGACTTTAGTGCCGCGAGCGGCGGCGGGACGCAGAAAGCAACTTACAGTAAACTAACTATAATGAAAGTTTTTTGATCAAGCTTTTTTTCAAAAAAGCTTGCGGTTTCCAAAGGCAGAGCCTTTGGTCGTCGTCCGCAGACGGCGA
>ONIC01000034.1 GCA_900317815.1 uncultured Eubacteriales bacterium
AGCCGCGAGCGAAGCAATGCGGCGAACGGAGGAGAAACAAAGCAGCGCTTCTCAAAAATTTGAAACTAACTTTATCGACAGACTGAGGCACAGGACATTGGATCCTGTGCCTTCTTATATGTTTACAGCTGTACTTATTCAACTCTCCACTTAACGCCCTGCGGAGTATCTTCGAGGACTACGTGCATTTCCTTGAGCTGATCTCTTATCTTGTCGGCGGTCGCCCAATCCTTTGACTTTCTTGCGGCTGTTCTGTCTGCGATGAGCTTTTCGATAAGCTCTGCGTCAACGCCGCTGTCAGACTTTGCGCCCGTGTCGAGCGTGTCGTTATAGACAAGTCCGAGAACGCCCGTCAGCTCCGTAAAGATGTTTTCACATTCCTTGGCGAGAGCCTGTGAAGGTTCGTTTGCAAGCGCCGTGTTGATGTCACGCACCAGATCGAAGATAACGGAGATAGCGTTCGCCGTGTTGAGATCGTCGTCCATCTCGGCAATAAAGCGTTCACGGTGCGCTGCGAACTTCTCTGTGACGGGCTGCTCGCTTTCCTTCAGTTCTCCCGAGGTGCTTGTGAGCAGGAAACGGATATTGTCACGGCAGGTGTACAGACGCTTGAGCGCCGATGTGCATTGGTCGAGAAGATCTACCGTGTAGTTGATCGGGCTTCTGTAGTGGTTCGAGAGCATCATATAGCGGATCGTCTCGTAGCCGTACTTCTCGGCAACGTCTCTTGTTGTGAAGAAGTTGCCCTTTGATTTGGACATTTTCTCGTTGTCAACATTGATGTAGCCGTTGTGCATCCAGTAGTGTGCAAACGGAGCGCCGTTGCAGCATTCGCTCTGAGCGATCTCGTTTTCGTGATGGGGGAAGATGAGATCCTGTCCGCCGCAGTGAAGGTCGATCGTCTCGCCGAGGTAGCGTCTTGCCATAGCCGAACATTCGATGTGCCAGCCAGGTCTGCCCTGGCTCCACGGTGACTCCCAGTACGGCTCGCCCGGCTTTGCCGCCTTCCATACTGCGAAATCCATCGGGTCTTCCTTGACCTCTCCGACAGAGATGCGGGCGCCTGCCTGGAGATCGTCGAGCGGCTGGTGACTGAGCTTTCCGTACTCGTCAAACTTCTTGGCACGGAAGTAAACGTCACCGTTTTCCGCGCGGTATGCGTAGCCCTTATCAACGAGAGTCTGCACGATGCTGATTATTTCGTCTATGTTTTCCGTTGCTCTCGGATGGACCGTAGCCTCGCGGACGTTCAGTCCCTTTGCGTCGATCTTGTATTCCTTGATGTATTTTTCGGAAACAGTGAGGTAGTCGGTGCCTTCCTCGTTTGCGCGCTTGATGATCTTGTCGTCGATGTCTGTGAAATTCTGAACGTAAGTTACCTTGTTGCCTCGGTACTCAAGATAGCGGCGCAGTACGTCAAAAACGCAGATGGGGCGGGAGTTGCCGATGTGTATAAAATTGTAAACGGTCGGTCCGCAGGCGTAGATCTTGTACTCGCCCTCTTTGATCGGTATCATCTCTTCCTTGCGGCGTGTGAGTGTGTTGTATATTTTCATGTGGATCGTCCTTTCGGGTTGTGTTTTAAAACAGGGGTTCGCCTGTGCTGAGCTTTGAAGTTGTGGTCGAGTTGGTATAACACGGAGATCCTATATCTCCTGTTTCATCGGACATACCGATGCTGCAGCGCAGGACTTGGAGAGCGTCGTTGGCGGTGACTTTCGTATCTTGATCGCAGTCGGCTATGAATTCCGTGAGTATATCGAGCCAATCGTCCTGCATAGAAAGCCTGAGGATCTCGAGAGCGTCGCCCGCCGTATATGCGCCGTCGCGGTCAATGTCGCCTACGTATCCGCCAATGCCGCTTGAATAGAAAATGACCCTGCCGTTAGCTGCAAAGTCAACGTCCTTCATATCGTTGTCGTATGCTTCGACAACGCCGATCTCTATGTAAGGACCGTCACTTCTGTTAAGATAATCAAGTGTGTCGAAGGTAAGAGTTGTCAGCGGAGTATCGTAGTCGATCTCCTGACCATCTGCCCCGATGAGCGTACTCCATTCGAGAGTTTTGCCGTCGTCATTGGCATTGCCATGACCTATCTCGGTTTTGTCTTCTTTAAAACGAAGCTTGGTGTGATCGTATCTGATCGACAGATGAACTCCGAGAAGATTTGGAAGGCTGTTGGAGATCGTTATAGTAAGAGTTCCCCCTTTGTAACAATCACAACCGGATATCGGCGTCATTTTTACTGTGTCGGCATATGCTGTTACGCTTGCTGTAAACAGCATAATCACCGCGATAAATATAGCTGTAAGTTTTTTCATGTTAGCTCCTCCGTTGAGTTTATTCAGTAATATAACTTTATCATTTTTGCGCCCGGGTGTCAAGATTAATATGTGCTGCGCATATATATAGACCACGAAGGAAAAGGCACAGTATATACCGCTGTATGGGGTATCTTTCAAACCTGTCGCATTTTTCCGAGAAGGGGGTCTACGATGGATACACTCAGCGACCGTGTTATCGAAACAGCGAAATATATGATCGAAACAAAGTGTACGGTCAGGAGCGCAGCAGCACATCTCGGCGTTTCGAAGTCCACGGTACATAAGGATATGGCATACAGGCTGGAGAAGATAGACAAGGCGCTGTATGACGAGGTGGAAAAGATAATGCAGCTCAACAAGGCGCAGCGGCACATCAGGGGCGGGCTGGCTACAAAGCGAAAGTATGAACTTATCAAAGGAGCCACTGAATAAATCACGTTCTACGAACTGAGCACTCATCTTGCTTGCATTTTTTCGTCATATTGCACTCAACTCCCTTGAAATACGGCAGTATTCCTGCGGTCGTTTCGTGCAATCTGCCTGAAAATCTGACGGCGCAAT
>ONIC01000114.1 GCA_900317815.1 uncultured Eubacteriales bacterium
GCGTGCGGCGACAGCTACAACGATATGACGATGATCGGATATGCAGGGCTCGGCGTTTGTATGGAGAACGGCGAAAACGATGTCAAGAAAATCTCAAACGTTATTGCCGACTCAAACGATAATGATGGCGTTGCCAAGATCGTTGAAGAATATATGCTGCACAGAAATGCACAGATAGCTTAAAAATTGCAGATCAAGAGTATGAGGCGTTTCTGACAAGGGAACGCCTTTTTCTATTTTGGGGGATCAAATATGAAACGTATTATTTCGGTGACGATCGTTGTTATCTTATCATTGCAGAGTATCATCTGTTTTGCAGAGAGTACCGAGACGTCCGTCAAAACGGCAAAGACGGCGATCGAAAGTATTGTTTCGCTGAACAGCGATGATCTTACAGCAGGCGACAATGTCAATGATTGGCTTGCGTTTTCACTGGGCAGGCTTGGTCAAAGCAGCGATGCTTATGTCTCTTCTGCGGAAAAGCTGTTCAATGAGGAACGCTCGTCTCTCAATATTTCGGATATCGAACGCATCTCGCTTGCGGTTGCGGCAAACGGCGGCGACATTTCAAAAAACGGTATGCTTGAAGCGGCACTTGACGGTTTTGACGGCGATCTTTCCGAAAAGCTTGTCAATCAGTTGATATTTACCCTTCACGTTCTTGACAGCGGACTGTACAAAGTGCCTGACGATAGTTCAGTTACAAGAAAAAAACTCGTTGATGAGCTTTTGTCACGCCAGCTTGATAACGGCGCTTTGTATATGATAAATGAGAATACCTCTGAAACTGATATTACCGCTATGGCGGTGACGGCGCTTGCACCTTACGCATGCGGCGACAAAGAGATACGTGCAAGTGTTGACAGTATGACAGCATTTCTCTCGACTCAGCAAACAGAAGAGGGAACAGTGAAAAATTGGGGCGCACCTTCGTGTGAAACAACAGCGCAAGTCCTCATTGCGATATGTACACTCGGTATCGACCCGCTGACGGATGTGCGATTTATAAAAAACGGCAAAACGCTGATTGACGGTCTTATGTCTTTCCAAGAGAGCGACGGCTTTGCGCACAATTCCGACAGCCTCGGCGCCGATCCCTACGCTACCGCTCAGGCATTATATTCTCTTGTAGCTTTTGTGCGCTATGAAAACGGATATCGTGCTCTCTTCGATATGAGAGCCGAGCAGATTTCTCTTTTGTTTTCTGAGGTAAGATCGCTTGACTATGATATTTCTCGTACGGATACGTCTGATACGGCTCAGATGTCCGAGCTTACGGTGTGTTTTGAAAATGTACCTGTATCCGAGCGTATGTATGTGTATTCTTATCCGAGCCTGATCAATGATAACGACAGTCTTTCTTTTTCCCCGGATACGCTTTGTGACAATACAGGGACGGCGGTAACGAGTGATATTTTTGCAGAAAGAATAAAGGACGAGCAGTCATTGACCGTCGCTGACAACAATGTGAGTGTTATAGAGTCAAAGTCGATGGAGTCCGAGAATTCCGAGCATAGAAACAACAGCCGTTCAGAGGTGATCGTGTTGCTGGCGATACTTCTTGCCGCAATAATCACACTTGTTATTAATCATACACTGCTGAAAAAACATTTTTACAATAAGGAAAGATAAAATGAAAAAAGTAATTGCGGCTGCGGCGGTGTTGCTTTCTGCCGCGGCTTTGGTATTCGCACTGAATTTTGAGACTGTAGACGATCATTATGGTGCAAAGGGGGAACGTTCATCAAACCGAAGCGTTACCCTTTATGTCAATTGCATTGAATTGCTTGACATTGATGAGACCTCGATGTCATCCGCTCTTCGCTCAAGCGGTGTGATACCTTCTGACGGTATCATCATACCTGAGGGAGAATATCCTCTTCACGAAGGAGACACAGCGTTTGACGTTTTGCGCAGTGCGCTAAATGACAAACGTATCCATTTTGATTACACAAGTATTTCCGACAAGTCTGCTTATGTCAAGGGGATAAATAATATATACGAGTATGACTGCGGAGATCTTTCCGGCTGGATGTACAGCGTAAACGGGATCTTTCCGACAATATCAAGCTCGGAGTACGTTCTTGAGGACGGTGACAGGATAGTCTGGATGTATACCTGCGATCTGGGCAGAGATGTCGGCGACACATACTACACAATGAACGGAGGCAGCGATCATGAAAATTGATTGTGCCTTCTCACGTCTTCATCCGCTGACGCTGCTGTCGTGGTTTGCGGTAGTTCTTTCTGTGACTGTGTTTACGGTAAATCCGGTCTTTGCGCTCGTGTCCTTGTTGGGCGCTGTTATCTACAGCTTTGCGGGCAGGGCGGGTGTTAGTTTCCCGGGAGCATTGTCGCAGCTATTATTTATGGCGGCTGTAACACTGATTAACCCTATTGTTTCTCATCATGGGACAACGGTGCTTTTCTTTTTGCACGATCTTCCCGTAACGCTTGAAGCTCTGCTTTTCGGTGCGCTGATGTCGGTCATAATAACAAGCTCGATCCGCTGGTGCGGAGTTTTATCAACTTGTATGACGAGCGATAAAGTGATCTATCTATGCGGCAGAGTTTTTCCGCGTCTTGCCGTTCTGATCTCATTGACGCTGAGATTTATCCCGCTTATTAAAGATCGTTACAAGCGCATCAGCGATGCTCAGCGTATGCTTCTGCCTTCATCTGATAAAATAATAAGCAGGCTGCGTCTGATGTTGAGTACGGTCTCTGCTCTTATTACAATGGTTCTTGAGGAATCGATAGATACTGCTGATTCTATGCGGGCACGCGGTATAGGACTGAAGTGCAGGACTTCCTATTCCGATTTCAAATTCGGTACACTTGATCTGATTATTACCTTGTACGACATAATTGCTGCCGTTTATCTGATCGTTATACAGAAGCTCGGCGGTACATATTTTGCATTTTATCCGAGGATCACGGTGCTGCCTTCAGCCTCTTCTGCTCTCGGTGCATATATAGTGTTTCTTGTACTGATACTGATACCTACATTTACGGAGGTGAGAGTGTGGAAGCGATCAGCTTTGAAAACGTAAGCTTTAAATATTCGGGATCAAAAGAGGATATACTGTCCGAAATCTCGTTTACTGTACAGCAGGGTGAGTTGGTTCTGCTGTGCGGCAGATCGGGCAGCGGAAAGTCTACGCTGCTTCGCCTGATAAAACGTCAGCTAACGCCAAACGGAGAGCTGTCGGGTTCGATTTTGCTTTTCGGAAAGCCTGCTGACAGACTTTCCGAACGTGACTCGGTTTCAAAAATAGGTTTTGTAATGCAGAACAGTGACGGTCAGCTCGTTACCGAGAGCGTGTACCGCGAGCTTGCTTTCGGCTTGGAGAGTCTCGGAGTGCCGAATGGTGAAATAAGACGTCGTGCTGCTGAGACATCTATGTACTTTGGTATAGAGAAGCTTTACCGATGCAAAACTACTGCTCTCTCGGGCGGTGAAAAACAGCTTGTAAATCTTGCATCAGTGATAGTTACTGAACCTGCAGTCCTTCTGCTCGATGAGCCTACATCACAGCTTGATCCCATCGCAGCAGAGGAGCTGATCTCATATGTTATCCGCTTGAACCGCGAGCTTGGAATTACAGTCATAATCTGTGAGCACCGCTCCGATAATATTTTTTCATTTGCAGACAGAGTGTTGTGTCTTGATTCGGGTAAACTTACAGTCAACGCTGTTCCCGAAAAAGCCGCATCAGACAGCGCAATGTTTTCCGGTGCTCTGCCATCTGCTGCTCTTATTTACAAAGCTCTCGGCGAGAGCGACGGCAAAGTGCTTAACACCGTGCAGTGCCGCAGATTTATCTGCAAGAACTATATCTGCAAGGCAGGACTTGATGAAACCGCATTAGAAACTGCAAAAAAAAGCCGCATAAAGGGCGAATGTGCTGTCAAACTGCGGGATATTCGTTTTGGATATGACAGATCGGGCGGTGAGATCCTGAAAGGACTGACGCTTGATATCTATAAAGGAGAAATACTTGCGATACTTGGCGGAAACGGCGCAGGTAAGACCACTCTCCTCAAAATCATATCAAAGCTGGAAAAGCCTTACAGCGGACGAATAGCTTTTCAAAAAAACAGTGATAAACGGGGAAAGCCTCCGATCATTGCAATGCTTCCCCAGGATCCGCGTGATCTTTTTATTACCGAGAATGTTTTTGATGACATTCTCCTTACCGCCAAAAATGCCGAAACTGACGAAAGAAAGGCAGACGAGCTTGCGCTGAGTGTCTGCAAAATGTTTGAGCTTAAAGACTTAATCGATCGTCATCCATACGATCTCAGCGGCGGCGAGATACAAAGGGCAGCTCTTGCAAAACTATTTGCATTGTCACCCGATATACTTCTGCTTGATGAACCTACAAAAGGGATGGACAGCGATGCAGCATACGCATCCGCACAGCTTATAAAGAAGCTGAAAGCGGAGGGGAAGACGGTAGTTATCGTTACACATGACACACAGACCGCAGCACAGTGTGCTGACAGATGCGCGCTGCTTTTTGACGGCGAGATCGTCTCTGACGCACCATATCGTACATTTTTTTCAGAACTTGCGCATTATACTACCCCTCAGGCAAGGATATCCAGAGGGATCGTTTACGGTGCGGTAACAACAGAAGAGCTCTGCTCTTCTCTGATCGCTAAAGAGAGGGCGGGGGATAGGCTATGAAGAAGAAGTTTGCCGCCGAGCTTCTGATAGTATTTGCCGCAGTTCCGCTGTGTGTTGCGGCAGGATCTATTCTGTTTTCGGACAGGCGGTATTTCGTTTTTTCGCTTGCAATAGCACTTTTGTCGATATTGATATTTTTTCTGTCTTTTGAAAAGCGTGAAAGATCTGCCCACCGACTCGTTATTCTGTCCGCTTTGACAGCGCTGTCAGTGGCGGGACGGTTTATTTTCGCTCCCGTTCCGTTTTTTAAGCCTGTGACAGCTATTGTTACGATATGCGGTATGTACCTCGGCTGTGAAGCGGGGTTTCTGTGCGGTGCACTATCGGCTTTCCTATCGAATTTTCTCTTTATGCAGGGACCGTGGACTCCGTTTCAGATGTTTATCTGGGGACTGATCGGTTTTATCGCAGGTCTTCTATCCAAGCCGCTGAAGGACAATGCTGCCATACTGCTGCTGTACGGCGCACTTTCCGGGATCACTTACTCCGCATTTATGGATATATGGACAACAGTATGGTTTGACGGCACGATCAATCTTCAAAGATATCTTGCATCTGTTGCGGCCGCTGTCCCGATAACAATAATCTATGTTTTGTCCAATATAGTATTTCTTCTTGTTCTTACGAAACCAATCGGAAGAAAACTTGAAAGAATTATTTCAAAATACGGTATATGAATGAACTGCCTATGATAGAAATATTGTCGATCCGAATTTGATTAAAATGTCGTATGATTTTAAGTATCTGTAAAGTGTACTCTGCTGCTATATAGTATGTATAAATACGCTGTTAAGAACATTGAGAAATCTTTAACAATATGTAAAATTATCAAAAAATTTAGATAATGTGGTCAGATTTTTAATTTTATCCGTTTAATTATGTGTTGATAATTAGTATAATTAATGTGGGAGTTGATAATTAATGACACACGCAGTAACCTCTATGAACACGAAAAGAGCGCTTGCACGCTCACTGCGAAATGCCATGGAGAAAAAACCTTTTTCAAAAATCACAGTAACAGAGATCATCACAGATTGCGGCGTAAACAGAAAGACATTCTACTATCATTTTCAGGATATTTACGCGCTGCTCAAGTGGATGCTTCAGCAGGATGCGATCGAGGTGATCAAGAACTTCGATCTTGTTACAGACTTCGAAGAGGCTATCGGCTTTGTAATGAAATATGTTGAAGACAACAATCATCTTATAAGCTGTGCTTATGATTCTATCGGGCACGATGTTGTAAAGTCGTTCTTCTATTCTGATTTCATTACTATGACCACAAAGTTCATCGAGACAAAAGAGAGAGCTCTCAGCATGAAGCTCGATGAAAAGTACAGGGCGTTCCTGAGCAAATTCTATACCGAGGCTCTTTCGGGAATGCTGATGGATTGGATCAAGGATCGTGAGACTGTTGACAAAGAAACAGTTATCGACCATATTTCTAAAACTCTCAACAGTTCGCTGACTGATCTTATAAAGACATACGGCTTTGCAGCGTAAAGTTGAGCAACGATCTGACCGATTATTATTTAAAAGTTTCAAACCGATTCCGCTCTTAGTGGTTTCGGTTTTTTCTTTTAGCGCTTTAGGAATTAAAAACGATGATGTAAAAAAGTTAATATAAAAGCCTGCACTTTTTGAGCAGACTCTTTCGACAGACTAAAGGACCGGATTTGACTCCGATCCTTTGCAATTCTATTCTGTGTATGTATGGTCGCAGATTTCACGGATCTTGTCTCGCAGTTTGAAATAATCCTTCATAGCTTCCGGTTTCTGATTAGGATTCCTCAGAAGTGCAGCCGGATGGAGCGTTGCCATCAGCAGTGTACCGTTGCGTTCGAAGAAGATACCATGCTCTCGTGTGATCTTTATATCGGGCTTGATTATCTTGGAAGCCGAGATCCTTCCGAGACATACTATTATCTTAGGGCGGATCAGCTTAGTCTGATTTCTCAGCCAGTTGATACACTGTTCCTGTTCTTCGGGCTTCGGATCACGGTTCTTCGGGGGTCTGCATTTTACCATATTTGCTATATATATGTTTTTATTCCTGTCAAGATCGATAACGGCAAGCATTTTATCGAGAAGCTGTCCTGCTCTCCCCACGAACGGCTCACCACGCAGATCCTCCTGTTCGCCCGGACCTTCTCCGATAAACAGTACCTCCGCATTCGGATTACCGACTCCGAAAACGAGGTTAGTCCTTGTTTCTCCGAGTGCGCATTTTCGGCAATTCATGCAATTGTTTTTTAGCTCTTCCCAATTGTCGTACATATTAAAGCTCCCTTCTTTTTCTGGATCTATTTTACCATAAATGATCGTAAAATTCAACATATCTCACAAGCGTCCGTACCGGAGTTAAGCAATGACGGTTTATCTCAAGCTTTTCTTTTAGCACGCTGACCTTTTGACGATGACACTATATATCGGTTTTTACACTTGTTTTGAGCCTGTTTTTTTGAGGAGACAAACGTA
Organism: uncultured Eubacteriales bacterium; assembly: GCA_900317815.1. GTDB lineage: Bacteria > Bacillota > Clostridia > Oscillospirales > Acutalibacteraceae > RUG592. The sequence continues at coordinate 7,172 of ONIC01000114.1, forward strand.
AGATCATTATGAAGTGCATTATTGTCAACGAGGCTGCGTAAAAGATTGTATTCGGAAAAGCGGTTCGATATGATGCAAAATTCTCGATGATAATTCACGCTATGTAGTTGCATTATCTGACAAAAAGGTGTAAAATATAAACAATGACCGCTTTGAATGCGGCAAATTATAATTTACGGAATGGTGATTAAAATGAAAGTTATTGTTGAAACATCCGCACGTCATATTCACGTAACGAAGGAGACATTTGCCAAGCTGTTCGGCGAGGACGCACAGCTTACGAAGAAGAAGGATCTTTCTCAGCCCGGACAGTTTGCCTGTGCCGAGAAGGTAACTGTAGTAGGTCCGAGAGGCGAGCTCGCTATGTCTATCCTTGGTCCCTTCAGAAATGCGGATCAGGTCGAGGTAGCACTGACAGACGCAAGAAAGATCGGCATTACACCTCCGATCCGTGAGAGCGGCGACCTTGCAGGTACACCCGGCTGCAAGCTTGTTGGCCCCAAGGGCGAGCTTGAGATCGACTGCGGCGTGATCGCAGCACAGCGTCATATCCACCTCACTCCCGAGGACGCCGAAAAAGCAGGCCTCAAGGACAAGCAGATCGTCAGCGTTGAGATAGACGCAGGCACAGGCAGAAAGCTTGTTTTCGGTGATGTAGTATGTCGTGTAAGAGCAGACTTCGCAACTGCTATGCATATTGATACAGACGAGTCTAATGCAGCGGCGATCAGCGGCGTTGTAGAAGGCACTATCATCGCTTGATATGAAGCTAAGGAGTATTTGTCTTTCCGTCTATACGGTCGTCTTCCTGTCACTGATCGTGCTGACGAGCGGACTTTGCGCTATGATGCCCGAAAGTGAGCCCGAGATCTCAGAGGAGCTTGCTCAGATTGATCCTACAGATATGTCACTTTACTATGCTATGGGTGAGTATTACCCGCCCGATACGGTTGATACGCTGAATATCGACTGGCAGGGCGGCAGGGTAGAAGTCGTTGCTTATAACGGGAGTGACTATTTTGTTGAGGAGGCATCGACCCGCTATCTTCTTGAAAACGAGCGGCTTGCCTATACACTCGACGGTTCTGTTTTCTCGCTTCGCTTTACCGATACGCCCGAGACGGTCATTTCGGACGCATACAAGAAGATCGAAGTCAGGATCCCACGTGAGATCGCTGCAAAGCTGAAGTCACTCAATATCAACACAAACGGCGAAGTGATACTTAAAAATATCACGGCGGAAAAGATCACTGTCAACGGAAAAACAGGCAATGTTGCATTCTCCGACTCGTATTCATCCTCAACGACCATCACAACAACGAGCGGAAATGTAAACCTTGCAGTCGATAATGCGATCGGCTATGGTATTGATTTCCGCAGCAAGCAGGGCAGACTCGATTCCTATATAGACAACGGGCTTGATTCGTATGTCAGCGGTGACGGTAAGTATCCGTTCACCGTGAAAACAAAATCAGGCAACCTCGATGTTACCTTGTATCAGGACGAATAAAAATGCGGTACAGTTCAAAGCGAGCTGTACCGCATTACTTTTATTCTTTTATATCCGACAAATTGTAGGGAGTGTTCTGATATACAAAGTAGTTGAGCCAGTTTATAAACAGCAGATTTGCGTGTGCCTTCCAGCGCATCACAGGAGTTTTTTCCGTGTCATTTTCGGGGAAGTAATTACTCGGGATATTGGGCTCGATGCCTTTATCCACATCTCTGAAGAATTCCTTAGCGAGAGTGTCGCGGTCATATTCGGGATGCCCGAGAATGAAGATCTGTCTGCCGTTCTTGTTCGCAACGATAGATACGCCCGCTTCGTCTGACAGTGACAGTATCTCGAGATTTTGATGCTTCTGGACGTCTATAGTGCGAACGCCTGTGTTCCTTGAATGGGGAAGGTAAAATACGTCGTCAACGCCTCTCATTAGCGGATGACGGTCATTGAGTACCCTGTGAGAGAAAACTCCCGACAGTTTTTCATCGAAGATGTATTTCGGTATACCATAGTGATAGAACAGACCCGCCTGAGCCCCCCAACAGATGTGTAACGTGGAGTAGACGTTTCTTTTGCTCCATCTCATGATCTCGCACAGCTCGTCCCAGTAGTCTACCTGTTCAAAGCTCAGAAGCTCTACAGGCGCTCCCGTGATTATCATACCGTCGTAGTGGTTCTGCCTGATCTCGGTAAAAACCTTGTAAAACGATGACAGATGATCCTGCGGCGTATTTTTTGAAACGTGCGATGCCATCTGCAAAAGCTCGATATTGACCTGCAGCGGACTGTTTCCGAGCAGACGCATAAGCTGCGTTTCCGTTACGATCTTTGTCGGCATAAGATTCAGTATGATTATTTTCAGAGGGCGGATATCCTGGGTCTTTGCACGTTCATCAGTCATCACGAAAACGTTCTCGCTTTCCAGTATCTTCGCCGCGGGCAGATCGCCCGGAATATTAATAGGCATACTGTTTCCTCCTTTGACCAAAACCGTTGCATACAGCCGTCGGAAGCATTTGCCGACGGCTGACAAAGTTTCGGGTTATCAGTACTGCTTGCCCCAGAATACCTGATGCTTTGCAGGTTTTCCGCAGCAAACGCAAACATCGGAGATGTGCTCTTCCTCAAAGGGAATACATCTCGACTTGACTCCGTTTGTAACGTCCTTTATTTTATCCTCACACTCAACGTCGCCGCACCACATTGCTTTGATGAAGCCGGGTCTTTCCTTTGCTGTCTCGACAAACTCGTCGAAAGTCGTTGCTGTGTGAGTCTTTTCCTTCATGTTTTCGAGCGCCTTCTGATACATAGCGTCGTGAACTGCCTGAAGTGTGTCGGCAATCGTCTGCTCGAGATCATCGAGCGATACGAACTGCTTCGAGCGGTCGTCGCGGCGAACGACAACGCACTGATTCTTTTCAATATCCTTCGGGCCGATCTCTACTCTGACAGGTACGCCCTTCATTTCGTACTGACTGAACTTCCAGCCGGGGCTGTTGTCGCTGTCGTCAAGCTTGACTCTGTAAAGCTTAGAAAGTCTCTCCTTAAGCTCGCCCGCCTTCTCGAGAACTCCTTCCTTGTGCTGTGCAACAGGTATTATAGCCACCTGGATCGGGGATACCTTCGGAGGCAGTACAAGTCCGTCGTCATCGCCGTGTACCATGATGATGGCGCCGATCATTCTCGTAGAAACTCCCCAAGATGTCTGATGAGGATACTGGAGCGTATTGTCTCTTCCTGTAAATGTGATATCAAACGCTTTTGCAAAGCCGTCACCGAAGTAATGTGATGTACCGCCCTGGAGTGCAACGCCGTTGTGCATCATCGGCTCAATAGTGTAAGTAGCCTCAGCGCCGGCGAATGTCTCCTTAGGAGTTTTTTTGCCGACAACAGCAGGTATAGCGAGAGTTTCTTTGTAGAAGTCCTCGTAGACCTTGAGCATACGGAGTGTCTCTTCCTGAGCTTCTTCAGCCGTTTCGTGCATCGTATGACCCTCCTGCCAGAGGAACTCGGAAGTCCTCAGGAACGGTCTTGTGGTTTTCTCCCAGCGCATAACGGAGCACCATTGATTGTAGAGCTTCGGAAGATCACGGTATGAGTTGATAACATTCTTATAATGCTCGCAGAAAAGCACCTCTGATGTCGGACGAACGCAGAGTCTCTCGTTGAGCTTCTCACTGCCGCCCTGTGTTACCCAAGCAACCTCGGGAGCAAAGCCCTCTACGTGATCCTTCTCTTTCTGTAAAAGGCTCTCGGGAATAAGCATCGGCATATAAACGTTCTCGTGACCTGTTTCCTTGAATCTGCGGTCAAGATCAGCCTGTATATTTTCCCAGATAGCGTAGCCGTAAGGTCTGTAGATCATGCAGCCCTTAACGCCGCTGTAATCGCAAAGCTCTGCTTTTTTTACGATGTCTGTGTACCACTTCGCAAAATCTTCGTCTCTCGAAGTAATAGCCTCGACCATTTTCTTATTCTGTGCCATATTGTACCTCCGTGTACGTTCTCAGGCAGAAGTGACTGCCCGTATACTTATCTATTATACCTTTTCAACGCCTCTAATTCAACCTTTTTCGCAAATTTTTTATTGATCGGCGCTCTGATATTGCAATAAGTCTTAAAATGATATAAAATATATAGAAGATACTCAAGGAAACACCGACATAAGTCAGCGCACGGGCTGTACTGCGGGACGTTGTTTTTTGTCGGCTCCTGACACGGAGGTATAGTTATGTCTGTTATCAGGGTAACGGCGTATGCCAAAATAAACCTTACGTTAGATGTTATAAATAAGCGAAGCGACGGCTACCATGATCTTAAGTCGATCATGCAGTCTGTAAGTTTGCCCGAATTTGTCACGCTGACCGAAAATGATTCAGGAGTGATTACTCTTGAATGTGATAAGAAGGGTGTGCCGTGCGATGAAAGGAATATTGCTGTAAAATGCGCCAACGAGTTCTACGGTGCGGCGGATATTCCCTTCACGGGTCTTCATATCAATGTCAGGAAAAATATCCCGATGCAGGCGGGTCTTGCAGGCGGCAGCGCAGACGGAGCAGCGGTGCTTTTCGGACTAAACGTGCTTTATTCAAAACCGCTGACGGAAAGTGAGCTTCTGAGTCTTGGTCTGAGGGTCGGTGCCGATATTCCTTTTTGCCTGACCGGAGGGACCTGTCTTGCCGAGGGTGTGGGCGAGAAGCTAACTAAGCTTACGCCGCTTCCCGAATGCTTCATAGTCCTTGTAAAGCCTGATATAGGCGTCTCCACTGCGCAGGCATACGCAGCCGTAGATAGTGCGGGAATGAATGCATATCCTTCAACAGACGAGGCTCTGCTTTTTATCGGAGATATTTCGAAGATGTCGGAGAAACTTCACAACGATTTTGAAGCGGCGCTCGATATGCCTTCGTTCAGGTCTGTAAAAGAGGATATTCTGAACTGTCCGGGTTGTCTCGGCGCGTGTATGTCAGGAAGCGGATCGGCGTTTTTCGGGATATTTGACAGCGAAGAAAAAGCGGAGCGCTGTACGTCGGCTATGAAGAAGAAATACTCCTTTGTACAGACTGTGACTCCGACTACATGCGGCGTATTTGTTGATCAACAGAACAAAAAAGCCTGAATTACCTGTTCTGTATACAAAAGAGTTGAAATTTAGCAGGAATTGTCATATAATGTTATAGGTTGACGATTAAAACAAATTCGATTACTTTACAGTGAGGCGTTATTATGGATACAAAAATCGAATCATTTTTCAGCGGCATAAACGGTAAAAGGATCGCACTCTGCGGTCTCGGAAGAAGCCATCTTCCGCTTATTCCGCTTTTCACAAAGTACGGTGCAAAAGTGATCGCCTGTGACAAGCGTACTCGTGAGCAGCTCGGTGATACAGCGATAAAAGCCGAGAACGACGGCGCGCAGCTGTCTCTCGGGGAGGATTATATCAAGGATCTTGATGTAGATATCTTCTTCCGTACACCGGGTATGAAGTTCTTTACACCCGAGCTTTACGCGCTCAGAGATAAGGGTGTCGTCGTCACAAGCGAGATGGAAGTATTTTTCGATATCTGTCCCTGCAAGATCATTGCTGTGACGGGCAGCGACGGCAAGACAACGACCACTACCGTCATTTCGGAATTTCTCAAAGCAGACGGCAAAACAGTCCATCTCGGCGGCAACATCGGCAAACCGCTCCTTCCTGAGATCGAGACTATCTCAAAGGACGATTACGCTGTGGTGGAGCTTTCAAGCTTCCAGCTTATTTCGATGCGCGAAAGTCCCGATGTTGCGGTCGTGACCAATCTTGCGCCGAACCATCTTGATATACATAAAGATATGCAGGAGTATATCGATGCTAAGAGAAACATCGTACTCCATCAGAATGCATTCTCTCGCAGCGTTCTGAACCTTGATAACGATATTTCCAATTCGTTCTCTGACGATGTTCGTGGAGAGCTTCTCAAATTCTCACGCCGCAGCAAAGTTGAAAACGGCGCTTATATGAATGACAGCGGCGATCTCTTCTTTGTGAAAAACGGAGCGGAAACGTTTGTTATGAACAAGTCTGAAATCAAGATTCCCGGTCTTCACAATGTCGAGAATTATCTTGCTGCTATTGCGGCAGTGTGGGGCGATGTTTCGCTCGAAAGCATCAGGAGCGTTGCTTCGAATTTCGGCGGAGTTGCTCACAGAAACGAATTTGTAAGAGAGCTTGACGGAGTAAGCTATTACAACGATTCGATCGCTTCAAGCCCGACAAGAACGGCGCTTGGCACACTTTCTCTCTATGATGAAAAAATGATCGTGATTCTCGGCGGCTATGACAAGCACCTTGATTACACGGATCTCGGCAGACTTATCTGCAAGAAGGTCAAGACGGCTATCATCATGGGAGCCACTGCGGAGAAAATCAAAACTGCTGTCCTGAACGCTCCCGAATACAGCGAGGGAAATCCTGTGATCGTTGAAGTTTCGAGTATGGAAGAGGCGGTCAAGGCTGCAAGGGAATGTGCCGTTGCAGGCGATAAGGTATCGCTTTCTCCTGCCAGCGCAAGCTTTGATCTCTACAAAAACTTTGAGGAGCGCGGAGAACATTTCAAAGCGCTTGTAAACAAGCTTTGAGGCGGTGAGATAATGACTGAATTACTTAAACGTCTTTGTACTGCCAACGGTGTATCGGGCAGGGAAGAAAGCGTATGCGCTGTGATTGAGCGTGAGATCGCACCCTATGCCGACAGCGTCACAAAAGATGTCAACAATAATGTTATCGCCCGTATAGGCGACACCGATACATACAATATCATGGTAGATGCTCATCTTGACGAGATCGGCTTTGTCGTTACTCATATTGATGAGAATGGATTTTTGAAAGTAGCGCCGTGCGGCGGAATGGATATGCGTGTTGTACAGGATACCCGTTTCAAAGTGCTGACAGATAAGGGCGAGCTTACCGCAGTAGCCTGCTGCCTGCCGCCTCATCTGTCTGACGGAGGCGAAGACAAGGCGCCCGATCCCGATTCTCTGTATCTCGATACGGGACTGCCGTGCGAACGTGTAAAGGAGCTTGTATCCTTAGGCGATACAGTATCGTTTGATGTGACCCCTGCAAGGCTTCTCAATGACAGGTTTACCTGCTGCTCGACAGATGACAGGTCGTGCTGCGCACTGCTCATACGTCTGGCTCAGCTCATAAAGGAATCTCCCGTAAAGTCGGGTGTTACGCTTGCTTTTACCTCACAGGAGGAAACCTACGGCAAGGGCGCTCAGACTGCGGCATTTTCGGTAACTCCCGATGAAGCGATCGCAGTAGACGTGAGTTTTGCCGCTCAGGGCGGTGTTGCCGAATACGAGAGCGGAAAGCTTGGCGGCGGCGCTATGATCTGTATTTCTCCCGTATTATCGCGTAAGATGTCGTACAGATTTATCGAGCTTGCAAAGGCTCATGATCTGCCGTATCAGCTTGAGGTAGTCGGCGGGACAACAGGTACGAACGGCGACAAGATCACCGTTACAAAAAGCGGTATCCCGACTGCGGTCGTTTCTATCCCGCAGCGTAATATGCATACGGGAGCCGAAATAGTCAGCCTTGACGACATCGAAAACACAGCGCAGCTTATTTACGAATATATCAAAGCTGCATATAACGGGTGATTAAAATGAGTTTTGATATGCTGAAAAAGCTTTGTCTCGCTGATGGTGTCTCCTCGGGCGAGGAAAGTGTTAGGAATATTATTATTTCGGAGATCAGGGACTATGCCGACTCGATCGAGACCGACCGGGCGGGAAATCTTATCGTGTTCAAAAAGGGCAGAGAGCGCGCCGTGAATAAGCTGCTGCTCAGTGCCCACATGGATGAGGTCGGATTTATCGTAACGTATATCAATCCTGACGGCACGCTCAAGATCGACGAAGTCGGGGGCATCGACAGGCGAGTGATCTGCGGAAAAAGGGTCACAGTCGGTGATAAGAAGCTTCCGGGTGTGTTCGGATTAAAGCCTATCCATCTCTGTTCGGGAGACAGCAGAAAGGATATCCCTAAGTATAATGATATGTATGTAGATATAGGCGCATATGATAAAGCCGATGCCGAAAAGTTTGCAGCTGCTGGTGATCTCGTTGCCTTTGAGGGCTACTATGAGGAAAATGACCGGGCAGTTATTACAAAAGCGATCGATGACAGAGCAGGCTGCGCTGTCCTGATAGATATGATAAAAAGCGATCTTCCTTATGATATGACTTTTACGTTCGTAGTTCAGGAGGAGGTCGGTCTTCGCGGAGCCAAGACTGCGGCTTATTCTGTCGATCCCGAGTTTGCAATAGTAGTGGAAACAACGACTGCAGCAGATATCCCGAATGTCGGTAATGGCAAGACGGTTTGCACTCTGGGCGAGGGTGCAGTTATCTCATTTATGGACAGGCGCACCATTTACGATAAGGAGCTTTACAAAGCTGCTTTTTCTGCGGCTGAATGCGCAGGTGTAAAAGCCCAGGCGAAGCAGGCTGTTGCAGGCGGAAATGATTCGGGTGTTATTTCCACAACGCGCGGAGGCGTCCGCACGATCGCCGTATCAGTACCTTGCAGGTATCTCCACTCGCCGCATACTGTAGCTTTCAAGGAAGATATAACTGCGGTAGAGAAGACGGTAGAGCAGCTTGCATCACGCATTGCGGGCGGTAACATCTGATGATAAGGATCAATGACTTTTCGGACAAGTTCAGGCGGGAGCTTTCGCTTGTGTGTCACGGATCTCCTTACGGCGCACGGATCGAGTCTTACTATAATGCTTATATAGGAGCTCGTTACAGCTTTGTGGAATTCTGGCTGTGCAGCTGCGGGGACGCTCCGATAACGGCTATCTGCCGCTACTACAATTCGGTAATTATTTGCGGCGAATGCGGCGATGAAGCGGAGAACTTTGTTGCAATGCTTTCGCCGCATTCTGTATTGACTTCTGCAGAAAATAAAATACTCATTAACGGATTTACACGCCGTGAGGGAGAAACTATGGTTTACAGACCGACCTCAGATATACTTATGCCTTTGCTTGACAAAAGATTTGTGCTTCGCCGCAGCGAGGGAGATATGCTCTCTCTGCACGATACATATTCTCTTTTATCTGATGTTTTCTCAATCGGTTCGCCCGCGCCGTTTGATGACTATTTCGTTGATATGTCTCATAGGGTCCGCCACGGTGTGTCGGATGTTTATAATGTTTATTGGGGTGACGAACCGATCTCCACGCTTTCGGTGTTTGCGATCTCTGAAAGTGCCGCTGTTCTGGGCGGCATCGCAACGAAACGGACATACCAACACCAAGGCATAGCAAGCGCTGTTTTACGCAGTGTCACCGAAACACTGTCGGAACACGGCAGATGCATCTTTCTGCATCGTGAGAGAAAGATCGGCATTTACGAAAAATGCGGATTTCAACCGACGGGAAGATGGGCGCAGCTTGATCGGCAGGTGAAATGATGGTTTACGATTTTTTGAATATAGACAAAAACAGCAAGGTATTGCTTTATGAACAGCTCTATAATAATGTGAAAACAGCTATCAAAAACGGCAGTATAAAGAAAGGCGATAAGCTGCCGTCCGTAAGAGGTCTGTCGTCGGACCTTTCAGTCAGCCGTACCACAGTCGAAACAGCCTACGATCAGCTTTGCGCAGAAGGATATCTTACCCGGCGTCCGAAGCGAGGGTACTTTGTCGAAGCAGAACAGCCTGATGCGGATCCTCCGTCTGAGATCTCGTATACAGCCGCACAGCAGGTCGCACTTCCCGTCAGATATGATTTTTCCACAGCAAGCATTGATCCCGGATATACCGATATAAAATTCTGGCAGCGGTGTATCAAAGACGTTCTTGATAAGCCGTATGTTATCACGTCTTACGGTGATCCACAGGGTGAATTGGCGCTGCGTCAGGCTCTTTGCGAGTATTCGCGCCGTGTCAGAGGGGTAAAAGCCGACCCTGACAGGATCGTGATCGGTGCGGGAACGCAGACGCTTTTGTCTGTTTTGCTTGGTATCTGCTCCGATTACGGTTTTGATGCTGCAATGGAGAAGGGCTTTTTTCCGCAGGGTGAGCAGATTTTCAGAGATTTTCGCTGCTCGATAACGTCTCTTTCAGTCGATAAAAGCGGGATCATTCTCGATGACAGCGTAAGAAGCCGTATTCTTTTTGTCAATTCATCGGGTTCGATCAGAGGTTCCTCTCCGATCCCTGTCAATAAACGACTTGAGATCATTCGCTGGGCTCAGACTCGTGATGCTGTTATTATCGAGGACGATTTCAACGGAGAATTAAGGTGCACTTCAAAGCCTGTGCCTGCGCTTCAGGGAATGTCTCCGTCAAGAGTTGTTTATATCGGCAGCTTTTCAAAACTGCTTCTTCCGAGTGTTCGTATAAGCTATATGGTGCTGCCGCCTTCTCTTGCTGCAATTTACCGTGAACGCTCCTCGAATTACAACCAGACGTCTTCAAAAGCCGAGCAGCTTGCACTTGCTCATTACATCTCATGCGGAAGACTCGACCGTCAGTTAAGGCGTCTCCGAAAGATCTATTCGGAAAAGTCGATGATTATGTATGATGCTGTAAAACGCGAGTTTCCAAAGGATACTGTAGTGGAGATAATTGAAACGGCGCTTTGTGTCAGAATAAAGCTGAAGCTTGCTGTGACTCTTGATACCGTAAAAGAAAAAGCTTGCGGCGAGGGGATACGCCTCGGAAAATGCAGAGAAAAGAATGGACTGAAATACTTCTACCTTAGCTTCGCAGGAATTTCCGCAGAAAAGATACCCGATGCGGTCAAAGCTCTTGCCGACCTGCTTTTAGATAGATGATTTGTTTATTGTTTATTAAAAACAGCGTGAAAGGTCTAATTTTTAGCATTATTTTTCTATAATCTATTGACTTATGACCCGAAAACAGTTACAATATAGGTAAGATCAACGCTTGTTTATCAGGCTGTTTGAGGAGTGAAAACACATGAACGACGAATATGAGCCGGATCTGATAGTCCTTCTTGACGATGACGGCGAAGAGCATTCATTTGAAATACTCGATACGCTCGAGCAGAATGACAATACATATTATGCGCTTCTTCCTATTTACGATGGTCCCGAAGATCAGGTAGAGAGCGACGGTCAGTACTACATCTTCCGTGTAGTTGAAGAAGACGGAGAGGAACAGCTCGAAGAAGTCGAGGACGATGATCTTCGCGATGAGCTTGATGAGATCTTTACCGAACGCTTCGAAAGCCTCTACGAAGATGACGAGGAAGACGATTGATTTTCGGTCTGAATACCGCATAACAGACCGGGAATAATAATTAGCGGTGACATAATTTCAGAAATTTCCTGCGTAATGCGTGAATGTGTTTCTTTATAACCCTACAATTTTTATTAGGGAGCCGGACTCTTGCAGCGGATTGCAGACCTCCCGCTTTTCCGAAAGCGGACGAAGGGAGCGTGAACCTGCGAGGAGGCGCCCACCTGTCGCATGTAGGCAGGTTATTTACGGACACTTACGGTTACGCGGGATTTTTTTGCGGATTTTCAAACCGAGCGGTCCTTGAAAATACTACGAAAGGTATGTTCAAATTGATTTATACTGATTTAACTAAAAAAGCGATGAAAATCATGTTTGCTGCTCATCAGTTTCAGGTCGATCAAGGCGGTCTGCCTTACGTCTTTCATCCGTTTCATCTTGCGGAGCAGATGGACGATGAATATTCCGTCTGCACAGCGCTTCTTCATGATGTTATCGAGGACTCGACGGTAACTCTCGAGCAGCTCGAAAAGTGCGGCTTCCCCGATGATGTTGTTGATGCGATCGATCTGCTTACATACGATAAAAAACGCCCGTATATGGATTACATAGAGATGATAAAGCGAAACGAGCTTGCAAGAAAGGTTAAGATCGCCGATCTGAAGCATAACAGCGATATGAGCCGTCTCGATAAGTTTCATGAGGGTGTTTTTGAGCGTATGGCAAAATACAATGAAGCACTTAAGTATCTTGTTGACGAGGATCTGGATTAAATATTTTTTCGAACAAAAGGACGGCAAAACGCCGCCCTTTTTCTTTTAGATAGTTCCTGTTATTACGAGCGTGGAAGTCCCGGGAGTTATTCCGATCTCCCCTGTGATGTCGTCCTGTGAATACTGTGCTGCGCCTACAGTTACTTTATCCTGAGATGTAGTGAAAAGACCTGTTGTCAGATCATAGGTGAAGTCTGTACCTTCGGTCCAAGGTGTACCGTTGAAGCTCGCTGTAATATTTGAGATTATCGGATTAAACACGTCCGTGATTACAGCCCCCGATTCGACAGGCATATTTCCTGTATTCTCGATGACGAACGTGTAGGTAACAGTTCCGTTTTCCATAACAGGAATGGGGGAGATCGACTTCAGTATAGACAGCTCGGGCTGAGCGCTGACATCTATCGTTTCCGATGCAGTGACTGCCGTCAGATTACCTGTCAACTCCGCCGTGTTTGTGATCGTGCTGTTCGGTTCAAGCGGAGTGTACTCGTTTGTCTCGGTCTCATAGAGGAATGTTACGGAACCGTTTGCGGGAACTGTGAAATTTGTTATGACGAGTCCGTCTGCCGTGACGTTGACAGTCGGCGGTGCCTGAAGAACGTTGTTTCTGAAATACTTAACGGAGCCCTGTGAGTATGTCAGAGGAACAAGCGTTGCGCTGTTGAAAACATATGCCCCGAGGTTATCCGTGAGCGTCAGTCCCGTAAGATCTTGTGAACCCGAGTTGATGATATTCACGGCGTAGGTCACGGTATCGCTGCTGGTATAAACCCCATTAACGGCTGTCTTGCTCATCGAAAGAACGTCCTGTATCTCGCCGACGGCAAGATTTGACACAGTTACCGTGTTGTTGTACGTCAGCTGTGCCTGATTGGTAAAGTGAGCCATACGATCTTCCTTTCAATAACGGGCGCTTTATACTGCACCCTGGTTTGAGGCGAATATGCCTCTTATCCATTATATGAAACACCTTTGTTTTTTGCCATTGATCCGATATTATTTGAATTAAAGAGCCGAACCTCGGGGTTTAGTCGAAGTTCGGCTCTTTATTATTCATTGTTTTCCGAATAGTAGTAAGATTCTGTTGCGATATTTGATGCTTGTTCGTCACGATAACCGAGACTGTATCGGAGAATAAAGAGAGCGTCGGCGCTTGTTATGCTGTCATCGCCGTCGACAAGGCTGCATATAAACTGCTTGTAGTCGTAAGGTTTTTCTGCTTCTGCCGAGAATCTGAGTACGGTCAGCGCATCGTTAGAGGTGATCGCGCCATCATCGTCAACATCACCGATAATGAAATACACCTTGTATCCCTCTGTATCAGGGTACTCAAAAGAACCGGTGTACTTATACACAACCGTGTTCCCGTCGCTGTCTGCTTCTTCGTATGAACCGCAGTATGTTACCCTGTTGTTCACAGCCTTAACGTCCTTTGAAGTATTATCTTTGCCATCGCTGAAAATAAGTCTTGCGTAGCCGTCTTCTTTTATCCCGAGCGCTCCGAGGTCGGTCTTGTACAGGGCGATACCGAAGTCATTTTCACAAGGCTCCATTTTTACTCCCGGGTAGTCCATGGTTTCGGTGCCGTTGTAGCAGTATACGTAGATATCGTTCCATTCATTTGTATCGTAGAAGTATACCGTGAGATTGTCGCTTACCTCCCTGTCGGAGTAATATTCATCGAAAAACTCTGTGCGGTTTTCGATGAAATCTTTCAGGTAATCAAACTGCATATAGAACTTTTTGCCTGCCTTGCTGACGAGAAGGTTATCTGTGATCCTCCAGCGGGCAAAGTTCATATTTGCGCTCGGCTCAAGTTCTTCACGATACTGTGTAAGCGATCTCAGATGCTCTCCTTCTTTATCGCTCATATCGTTCAGGATCTTAAGTGCGGGGCGGAATTTTTCTTCATATAGACGATAGACCGTATCTATAAAGTCCTTGTGTGTATTTAGTCTTGCAAGAATACACAGATCACTTATTTCCCAATTATCTCTGTTTTCAACGTAGATCGCTCTTGGATCGTTCAATCTGTGACCTTCTCCGTCAAACTCAGAGTCGAGGTTTCCGAAAGCAACGTCAAAATCCCAAACGGGAGATGCGTGAAGCTTTCCGTCACCGTTTTTATCGGAGTCTTTGAAGAAGAAACAGCTTGTAGCTCCTGCATCTATGTTGAGTGAAAACTCCTCTATAAGATAGTAGAGAGCGGCATCCTCAATATCAATGTATTCACTGTAATGCTTTCCTTTTGAGTTGTATCCGTCATACGAGTAGAGTGCGTCCTCGGCATCCTGATAGAAGCTGCTGATGTATTCTGCCTGAGCCTTTGTAGCGTTTTCGGGTCCTTTGATAACGATTCGCTGACCGCGGTTGGTGATAAAGCCGCTGTCCTCCTCGTCATATTTTTTATCTCCCATCTCGAACTCAAGCAGATATCCACCTGTAATATCCTCGGGGTCGTTTGTGATATCGGAGTACTTGAGACTGCCGTTGCCTGTGCCGTCCTTGATTTTTTCGTATGTGTCGAGCTTCTTATCGTTCACCTTTTCCGTAGCGTCGGAAAGGTCGTTGATCTTTACAAGATTGTTCTTTCCTTCTTCGACTTTTTCGCTTACCTGATATACGCCCGCATATTCACCGTTTAAGTATAGATCGGCAAACTGTGAATCGGGGGAATAGGGAAGTCCCAACTCATCGGCAAGGTCAAAAGCAATCCTGTTTCTCAGCATCGTGTGATCCTGAGCGTTTGCAAGCAGACACCATTTTTTGCTTGCATCCATTCCGAGAAGCGGAGCTTTTTTGTCGAGCTTGATATTGTACGGTCTCTTTGCAAATCCCCAGGTAGTATTTCCGCGTCCCTTGATGTAATCGAGATCTCCATTGTAGTCCTGTGTACCATTTGCCTCAAAAACCGCTATAGTGCCGGCTTCCTTGTTCGTTTTTGATTTGTGGACATATTCAAGATTGCCCGACTCTGTTGTAATGTACATAGAACCTATATAACGAGACTGCATAACAGTAACTTTATACTCCTCACCGTCAGCAATCATCTGATATTCACCCGGTTTCGAAAAAACAGAGGTCATTTCGCCACTCTTGATAAACTCTCCGTTGACTGTCGGATCGGACTCGAAGCTGTGCCAGACCGTAAGCGCACTGAGATCAGCAGTAGTTGGCATAAACAGGTAGTAATTATTAGACTTTGTGCTGCCGACGTTAACAGCGTTTTTTCCTCTGTCTTCATACGCGAACCACTTGATAACGTCAAATGCATTCTTGTCTTTGGAATCGACCTGAGCGTTGCCGTCAGCCCAGAGTGCAGGGAAAGCGTCCGCTTCGGTCTCTCTTGCGGGTGTGTCGGGAGTCTCATCGGCAAAAACAGAGTAAGAAGCGCTCCAAAGCGCAGCCCCTGCAAGCGTCAGGCTCAGCAGACGTTTCAGTTCCTTTTTCATTTCAGATCTCATTATTTCAATCTCCTTCTTTCAATACAAGCTTTTTATTGCAATATATCTTGGAATGTATCTTACAAAATTATTATATAATAGTCAATGGAAAATAGCAATAAAAAAACTGTTTATATAGACAATGGTATCGATAGATATTAAACGCAGCATTTATGTGGTTTTGCATCTTGTTGGCGGAATAATTGTGAGAGATAAATGCTCGTTTCTATCCATTTAAGAAATAACGGACGAATTGTTACTGTAAATAACGTGTATTTATCCAATACAGTCTTGACAATATCATAATTATTGTGTAATATTAATAACAATCATAAACTCATGGAGGTATTATCTGTGATTATCCAAGCAATTAAATTCAGAAAAGGCGGTTTTGCCACACAGCCGTTTGCATTCGGAGGTGAAGAAGGAGTTGATAAGTTTGATTCTAACGTTCGTTATCGTTCGGGACTGACCAATTATTTGATCGATACAGGTGATGAGGTCATTCTCGTTGATACGGGACTTCCGAAAGGCACTCCGGAAGAAGCCGAGAACAAGGACGCTCTTATCTATACAGGAAGGACAGTAGCGGAGTATATGGATGCGTTCGCGCAGCTCGGTTATACTCCCGATCAGGTGACGAAGATCCTGCTTACTCATAAGCACAGCGATCATTCGGGCGAGCTTGCATCTTTTCCCAATGCGAAGATCTTTGTTAATAAAGACGAGCTTGACGCAGAAGAACTTCAGGGTCTGCCCAATATAGTTCCCGTAAGCTTCACCGATGGTGCATATTACAATTTCCCCGAATCTCAGAAGATAACCGATGGTATTTACTATATAAAAGCAAAGGGGCATACAAAAGGAAACAGTATAGTTATCGCAGAGAACGACGGTCTTTTCTATATGATGCACGGAGATATTACTTATACAGATGAGGCTTTATACGAAAACAAGCTTTCTGTTGTTTTCGAGGATCTGCCTGCGGCGCGTGAAACTCTTGATCGCATACGTGACTTTATCAGTCACCATCCAACTGTCTATCTATCGACGCACACTCCGCTCGGGTATGAGAACCTTGAATCGAAGAAAGTCGTAGACCTGAACGATCCTCCCGAAACTATACCCGTTGGCGAGATAACCTACAAGACCGAAAGCGGAAAGTACGTCTGTTCCATCTGCGGATATGTTTACGATCCCGCAGTAGGAGATCCGAAACAGGGAATTCCCGCAGGCACACCCTTTGAAGATCTTCCCGAAGATTGGCATTGTCCCAGGTGTAAAAAGGATAAGGACAAGTTCAATAAAGCATGATATGGCATAGGCGGGGGATTTATGAACGATAATTTCGATCTGCAGGGCTATCTGATAAACGGAATAGAGCGTTTTATGACAGATGCTGTTAAAGCGACCCTCAAAAATCCGAGACAAAGCGCATTTATGATGAAATTTGCTTTGTCATGCAAGGCTGCTTCCAAAAGACGCAGACAAGCGGAGGACAGAGGGGAGCACATTCCATCTTTTCTCATAGCCAGTATCACGAGCAAAGGCAACCTTCATTGCGCAGCGGCGATATCCTTCTTGAAGACCACGAGGGCGGCTGCATTCTATATGAAAAGCGCGCGGTAGTAGAAAACCTCATTGCACAGCCGAAAAATAAATGATAAAACACCGCATACATAGAAAAAATGCGCTTTGTATGCGGTGTTTTTATGCAATCAAAAAAAGATCGTTATTCTGTTGACAAAGTCTTCAAAACGTTGTATAATACTACAGGGTTAGTTTTCACTTACTCTGGCACGGATAATTGTATACTTTCATTCCAAGCAATTATATAATATAATTCAGGGATCTGTTGATAAGATCCTTTTTTATAGAAATGAAAGTTAGCTTTATATAACTCGATATCTGTGTCAATATAAAGAAAGGACGTGTTTTAAACATGAACAAAAGGATCAAGGCAGTTTCATTAGCTGCCGCTGCGGTATTTGCGCTCGGAGCGCTGCCCTTATCGGCTTATGCAGCCGAGGATGATACGGTATATGTTAATATGAATATCCCGTACTCCGATTTTTATTCGGCGGAGGTGGGGAACAATCCCGCAGAGATAGACGCTGTATCATCCGCAACAGATGCAAAGTGGAAAAAATTTGCAGGTACATATTTTGCAGATAATTCCGATGGTGTCGGCGGTACTATTTTTGGTGTTACATTCCCTGTAGCCGTAAACTCATCCGATATGGGTGCTCTTAAAACGGTCAGTGATGAGACCGCAGATTATTACTACACCGAGCTTTCGGAGACTCCCGCGGTCTACAAGTCTTTGACGGTAAATTCCGACGGAAGCTACTCTTTCTCTTCAACTCAGGGGAACAAAGAGACGATCGCAGTAGACGATTGTTCTCTTACATCGGAAACTCCGTGGGGCGATTATCTCTTTGAATTTGGTGACCAGAGTATCATCAGCGGCGATGTTTACGGTATCGTTGTAACAACGAGCGATGGAACAGAATACGGTATGAGACATCTTGAAAACATCTGGCTCAAGAATTACGAGTTCTCCTGGAGCTCGGGATTCAAGACAACGGAGCCTCACGGCAATACTCTGAGCCCCGAACACTACAGATCTATTATGGGTAAAACTATAACAAATGTTGAATATATTACCTCGACCGGCGTTTACGATTACACTGTTGAGAAATATGTTCCCGTCATCACAGGCAGTACTGTAAGCGCAGCCGATGCGGATGTTTCCTCCAATGAAACGACGGTGGACATTGCTCCCGCGCTGCCTTCGGATTTCAATGCAGCGTTCTCGGTCAAGGATCTTGATATTCAGTATGCAGATGGCAAGCTTTCGTTTGACAATGCCAAGGCAGGATCTTACACGCTCACAGTTGAAGATTCATCCGGCAAGTATGCTCCTATCTCTGCTTCGTTCGTACTCTTGACAGACAAGCCTGCCGCAAAGTATGATTCAGTGTCAAAGAAGCTTGTATCAGCGGGCGATGATGATGCTTTCGTCTCTTTCCTCAAGAATATAAGCACAGTAACAGTCGATGATACCTCATACAGTGCTTCCGGAAAGAGGGGTACAAAGATTGTTGGTACCGAGGACGGTTCTATAGATCTTACAGCAGAGTCAAGAGACGGCAAGGTTTTTGATACCGATACAAAGGATTCATTTGCAGTGACAGTTTCCGCAGCAGGTTACCCCGATGTTGCATTTACTCTCAATACAAAGGAGACTCCCGCAGACGATGCAAGCTCTGCCGTGTCGAGCAGCAATTCCTCAAAGTCATCTTCTTCATCGGTGTCTTCAAGTAATACTTCATCGACAGCTTCCGGGACTTCTTCAACAGGATCTTCCAAAGCGTCGAGCACAGCTTCCGTAACATCACCGAAAACATCGGGACAGACAGATGTTCTTGCTCTTATCATCGTTGCTTCACTCACTCTCGCAGCGATTGCCTTTTCTATGAAAAAGACAGGCAAGGAATAAAAAATAGTATCTCCTTTTATCCGAGCGCATCGTCAGACCTTCGATGCGCTCATATTTTTGAAAGTACATTTTACACAAAGGAAAGATGAATAATGCTGTTTTTGATATCGCTCGCAGCTGCGCTGCTTTTCGCCGTGTTATGCGGTGATGTTCTAAAAAAACATCCAATTCCGTTTTATGTGGGATTTACTGCCGTTGCTTTGTTCTTTGCATTTGTTCCTCTTAGAAATGCACCCGATATTGTTTCCGATTATCTTATCGCCGTATTATCCAAGGGTTCGCTTGCAGCGGCGTTCTTTGCGCTTGTAATGTTTGCGGGCGCATTCAAAGCAGGCACCAAGGGAGCAAAAAAGCTCATGCCCATCAGAGCAGAGCTTGCGATCGTAGCGTCATTGCTCACGATAACACACCTGATATCGTATGGATTTCTGTATATAAAACGCTTGATAACGGGTTCTATCTCACCAACACAGAAGACAGTAACGATCCTTGCTATACCGCTTGTAATTCTGTTGATCCCGCTTGCAGTTACTTCCTTCAAGAAGATCAGAAAGAAGATGGATCCGAAAAAGTGGAAAAAGCTTCAGCGCTTTGCGTACGGTTTTTATCTGCTGCTTTATGTTCATATTCTGCTTGCATATATGCCCTCCGCTCGTCACGGAAAGGTAAAAAGCATTGTTAACGTGATCGTATACAGTGCTCTGTTTCTAACCTACGGCGCAATGAGGATATCTAAAGCGCTTGCAAAGAAGCATAAAAACAGTGAAAAGAAGATAGGCGTTTCTCTCTCGGCAGCAAGCGCCGCTGTCTTTGCTGCAGTCTCAGTGATTGCCTTGGTTCCCGCCGTTGCGGCAAAAACTGCTTCAAACATTCCGACCTCATCACAAGCTGAGTCTGTATCAGCTGTAAGTACCGACAACACTGTTTCTACAGCATCAATAACCGAGAGTCAGGCAAGTAGGTTATCAAAAAGCAGCGATAACGTACAAAGCACCTCGGAACAAGAAAGCAAAGCAAGCTCCAAAGCTGTGTCCAAAGTAACTGCGTCTTCAAAGAATACGTCTTCTGAAGTCGTTTCGAGTACCTCGTCTTCAAAAAGCTCTTCACATGAGGACGATACCGTCACCGAGCGTGAAGAAACCATCGTGACCGAATCAGAGCAGGAGAAGCATACAGAAATATCATCAGCGGAATTTCAGCAGGAGAGTATAAGCGAAAGCTCGTCCTCAAATGGCGATGAGAATATAACACAAGAGGAGCCTGAACCCGAGGATAACAGGATATTCAATGACGGAGAATACACTGCAAAGTGTTACGAAGAAGATGATGATGTTCGTGTGATGATAACGGTGAAGCTCGTTATCGAAAATGACAGGATAGCCGATATACAGGTAGAGTCGGACGAGACCGATACATGGTATCTTGATAACGTTATGGAGCTTGTTGTACCGTCTATTACAGAAAGGGAAGGAAATGCACTTGATGACCTTGACGATATCGACGCTGTAAGCGGGGCAACTCTCAGCTCGAACGGAGTGAAAAGAGCCGTAAAAGATGCGCTCGATCAGGCAAGGATCACACATTGATGAATGCTCTTTCCACAGCGGAGAAGCTTTCCGAATTTGATGTTGACAGGTCAAAAAGCAGAGAGTATAATTAAAGAGACACTGATTAAAGCGAGCGCTCATATTGCGCCGTCAGATTTTCAGGCAGATTGCACGAAACGACCGCGGGAATACTGCCGTATTTCAAGGGAGTTGAGTGCAATA
>ONIC01000026.1 GCA_900317815.1 uncultured Eubacteriales bacterium
GGCAGTATTCCTGCGGTCGTTTCAAACAATCTGCCTGAAAATCTGACGGCGCAATATGAGCACTCGCTTTAATCAGTGTCTCCTTAAATCAGTTCAGAAAACACTTGTTGACTACCTTGCTCTCGATGAATCTCTTGAAGCGAGCGTAGTCGCCCTGTACGAACTTGTCCTTATACACTCTGATAGTGACCTTCTTGTCGGTCACCATCAGGATCTCGTCTCCGACATTGTGTACAGACTCTATCTCCGAATACGGATACTTTATTTCAAGATTGCCCTGTATATCATACAGTGCGTCATCACGAAAATCGAGCGTTTTTGTCCAGTTCTCTCCGAACTGCACCGCCATTTTGTCGTACATATTCGATGCGGCAATTTTTCTTCTGAAAAAGAGATGGTAAATGCTGTACAGCACAAAAGCCGCCTCAACGAGAAGCCACGGACGAACATCGGAAGGTGTCGTCGGGTCCGCTGTGGAGATGTTGAAAAACACTATCGTGGAGATCAGCAGCACAATTATGATGCACGCCCACATTATCGTGATCCTGAGCTGAACTCCCTTTTTCTGCCCTTCCCTGAACCACTTCATATACAATTGTTTTGTTACGGTATACTCGTTTGTTATCATATTAAACACCCGTCATTCACACATTAATTTTATTTCATACAGTTTTCCGAGCGCCTCAACGGGAGTCAGCGTATTTATGTCTATATCGCGCACAAACTCCTCGATCTTCGAGCTGCCCATCGGAACAAGCGTCATCTGCTGTTCATTTTCGGAAACGTCCCGCTTTTTCTTTTTCGGACGCTCGTTCTTTTTGCCGCTTTCAAGCTCTTTGAGAACGACCTTCGCGCGGTTTATCACCGCATCGGGAAGTCCCGCCAGCTTTGCGACTTCTATGCCGTAGCTGTCATCGGCTCCTCCGGGCACGATCCTTCGCAGGAAAGTGATGTCGTCGCCTCTCTTTTTTACAGCTATATTGTAATTCTTCACGCCGTCGATCAGGTCTTCAAGTACAGTCAGCTCGTGATAATGTGTCGCAAATAAAATGCGCGCGCCGAGCTTTTTCTTATCGACCGCATATTCCAGAACCGCTCTTGCGATGCTCATTCCGTCGAAGGTGGAAGTTCCTCTGCCTATCTCGTCGAGTATCAGCAGGCTTTGCTCAGTCGCATTTTTGAGTATGTGAGCGACCTCGTTCATCTCGACCATAAAGGTAGACTGACCGCTCGACAGATCGTCGCTTGCGCCCACTCTCGTAAACACTGCGTCCGTGATCGAGATCGATGCACTTCTTGCAGGTACGAACGAGCCCATCTGCGCCATAATAACGATCAGCGCCGTCTGACGCATATACGTTGATTTTCCCGCCATATTCGGTCCTGTAATGATCGCGGCGCGGTTGTCTCTGCCGTCAAGCCTTACGTCATTCGGGACAAAGGGCACATCGCACAGCAGTCTCTCAACAACGGGATGACGCCCGTCTTTTATGATGATCTCACCGCTCAGATTTACATCGGGACGGCAGTATCTCATATCGGCAGCAATGTTTGCAAGGCTTGCAAAGACATCGAGCCGCGCTATCGCCTGAGCCGTCTTGGCAACACGTTCCATGCTTTCGGCAGTCTTTTCCCTGACCTTTACAAAGAGCTGATATTCGAGAGCTATCGCTCTGTCCTTCGCTCCGAGTATCTTTCCCTCCAGCTCCTTCAGCTCGGGAGTGATATATCTCTCGCAGTTGGTCAGCGTCTGCTTTCTTATGTAGGTATCGGGCACGAGCTTTTTATAGGAGTTCGAGACCTCTATATAGTACCCGAAAACACGGTTGTAGCCGATCTTGAGCTTCGGGATCCCTGTTTCCTCACGCTGCTTCGCTTCAAGCCCCGCAAGCACTCCCGTAGAGTCAGACATATCGTTTTTCAGATAGTCTATCTCCTCGTTGAAGCCGGGCTTGATGATCCCGCCCTCCTTTATCTGGAAAGGCGGCTCGTCAACGATCGCTCTGTCTATCAGATCTCTGACATCCTCGCACAGATCTATCTCGTCATATATGCGTTTTAGCTCGGTAGACTGCACATTTTCGAGATTGCTCCTGACTGCGGGCAGTTTTTCGAGCGCATACTGCAAGCCTTTCAGGTCACGTGCATTTGCCGAGCCGTAAACGACTCTTGTCATAAGACGCTCGAGATCGGCAATACCCGCAAGGCTCTGTGTCGTCTCTCCGCGAAGAGGAGCGTCGTTCACAAGCTCCTCAACGGCATTCTGTCTTCTGATTATCGCAGCGCAGCTCATCAGCGGCTGATCTACATATCTTCTGATAAGTCTGTGACCCATCGCCGTTTTTGTACTGTCGAGCACCCACAGCAGCGAACCTTTTTTCTCCTTGGAGCGCATCGTCTCCGTCAGCTCAAGATTGCGCTTCGTGTTGTAATCGAGGCTCATAAATCTGTCTTCTTCATATATCTCAACGCCGCTTATACGCTCAAGACCCGTTTTCTGGGTCTCTTTGAGATACTTGAAAAGTGCGCCGACAGACCTCACCGTACCGTGTCTGTTCTGCAGCGACAGATCTTCAAGTCCCTTCCCGAAATGCTCCGTTACAGTATTCGCCGCACTCTCATATTCGAAATACTCGTCCTCAAGCATCTGCACGGCGGTATTCATTTTATCCTTGAGAAAAGTGACAAGCCCTTTTATCCTGTCCACCTCTCCGCCGACTATCAGCTCGGAGGGATTATATCTTGAAAGCTCGCTTTTGAGCTTGTTGCACTCGGGATCCACGTCGATATCGGAGCAGTAAAGCTCGCCCGTTGTGATATCGCAGAATGCCGCAGAGTGCGTCTTATTATCGGTATACAATGAGCAGATAAAGTTGTTCTTCGACTCGTCAAGCATCGAGTCCTCCATCACCGTTCCCGGTGTGATGACTCTGATGACCGAGCGCTTGACAAGACCCTTTGCAAGCGCAGGATCTTCCGTCTGCTCGCAGATGGCAACCTTGTATCCCTTGACCACAAGGCGCGCTACATATTGTTCATAGCTGTGAAAAGGCACGCCGCACATCGGCGCGCGCTCCTCCTGACCGCAGTCTCTGCCGGTCAGAGTAAGCTCCAGCTCCTTTGAAGCGAGCAGCGCATCGTCAAAGAACATCTCATAGAAATCACCGAGTCTGAAAAACAGGATACAATCCTTGTACTGCTCCTTGATCTCAAAATACTGCTTCATCATCGGAGAAAGCTCCGCCATATCTTCTGACCTCCCAATAATTTATCAGCATCCGCCGCACGACGAGCAATTGCCCGAACAGCCTGCGCCGCCCGTGAGCGGGTCGGTAGTTTCGGGATCGTCTCCGAGAGCCGAGTTGTTGATTATCCCGATAACTTTCTGCAGCTTCTCGTCAAATTCTCTCTTCGCCGCATTGTATGCCTTCATGTGCTCATTGCTCATCACTCCCGCGTAAATGCGTCGCATATCCTTGTTGAGCGCCTGCATTTTCTCGTCATCGCGGTCGGCCTTCGAGGCTTCAATATTTATCATCATGCGCTTTGTGTTATACGATTCAATAAGCTCCTGTAGCTGCTCATCTTCCTCGCTGAGCTGTTCGGCAGTGCGCATTTTTATATAGGCCTCGTCCTGCTGGATAGCCGCGCCAAGCGCACGGGCGAGGGATATTATGTCGTTTGTTTCCATTTATAAACACCCTTCTTTTTTAGTGTGGAGTGTGAAATGTCGGAGTCGCTTCGCTCCTGTTTTATAACGCAAAGCGTTTCCGAAATTATTCACTATTCTTTTTTCACTATTCACCGAGTGAAGCGATTCACGCTAACGCCCCTTTAAGTATCCAGTTCCTCGCCTGCGTGATCCTGACGTTTGCAAATTGTCCGACGAGGGTATCGCTGCCGGGGAAATCAACTATTATATTGCCGCTCGTGCGCGATGTCAGTATACCGTCCTTGTCTGTCTTGCCCTCAACGAGCACCCTGACAGTCTGACCGACCATCGACGCGCATCTTTTTGCGGCGATCTCCTCCTGAGTTTTCAGAAGCTCCGAGAACCATTTCGATTTCTCGGCGGCGCTGATCGGGTCGTCCATCTTTGCGGCGGGAGTACCCTCTCTGGGAGAATAGATAAACGTGAACAGCGAGGTAAACTCTACCTCCTTAATAAGCGAAATCGTCTCGAGAAATTCCTCGTATGTTTCGCCGGGGAAACCGACGATAATGTCGCTCGTCAGCGAAAGACCCGGGATCTTTTCTTTTGCGTAGCTGATGATATCGAGATACTTTTCTCTCGTGTAGCTCCTGTTCATCGCCTTTAAAACTCGGTCGCTGCCCGACTGGAAGGGCAGGTGCAGGTGTGTTGAGATGTGGCGGCTGTTCGCTATTGTGTCGATAAGCTCGCGCGAACAGTCCTTCGGGTGCGATGTCATAAAGCGGAGGATATAGTCTCCGTCTATCTTGTCTATCTCGGAAAGAAGCTCCGCAAACGTGTGCTTTTCCTCAAGATTTTTGCCGTAGGAATTGACGTTCTGACCAAGAAGCGTGATCTCCTTGTAGCCCTGTTCTATCATCGAACGGGCCTCGTTTACAACGTCCTCGAATTTGCGGCTGCGCTCGCGTCCGCGCGTGTACGGCACTATGCAGTATGTGCAGAAGTTGTTGCAGCCGTACATGATCGGCAGCCAGCCCTTGAACGTGCCGTCTCTGCGTGTAGGTATGCCCTCGTAGACCGTCTTGTCATCAACGCCCGTCTCGTATACTCTTCCGCCGAATGTGACGGCGTTGTAGAAAAGCTCGGGGAATTTATGGAGCGAATGTGTGCCGAACACGAGGCTTACGAACGGGAAGCTCTTGTACAGTCTCTCGGTGACGTGCTTTTGCTCCATCATACAGCCGCACAGCCCGATCACAACGGACGGATGACGCCGCTTGATATTCTTCAGTGCGCCGACATTGCCGAAAACTCTGTCCTCGGCGTGTTCCCTGACGGCGCAGGTGTTGAAAAGGATAAAGTCGGCGTCCTCGGCAGTATCAGTGAAATCAAAACCCATCCGGGACAACATTCCCTTTATCTTCTCGCTGTCCGCAACATTCTGCTGGCAGCCGTAAGTTCTGATGCAGGCAAGAGGTCTGTCTCCCCTCGCCCTGACCGCCATGACCTCGGCGGAAAGTTTTATGTAATTTTTATCGTCTGTAAAATTCTTATATTCAAATTGATTAGCCAACCCGTACACTCCTGTCCGTATATAGCTGATAAAATCTCACACTATATATTACCACAAATCACGCTTTTCTTCAAGTGTCACATTGATTTTTACAAAATGTTTATATTTCAAAACAAAACACTTCTATTATTCTTACAAGTTGGTCAATTTACATTTGGGCGGCGATATGTTAGAATAATAGACAAAGAAGGGCACACATTTTAATGTTATATTCACAAAAATCATCAACTGGGAGGTAATCTACCATGAAAAAGATCGCAGCAATTATGCTCACACTCGCACTTGCAGGCGCTATGACAGCGTTCTCCGTACCCGCTTACGCCGATGAGACAGCCGCTGTTACAACATCCGCTACGGTATCCGAGTCCGACACAGACACACAGACCGATACAGAAGAAGCTACAAAGGACGAGGCTGAAAGCTCTTCCTCCGATTCTTCGAGCAAGGCAGCATCAAGCAAGAACACTTCAAGCAAGGCAGCATCGAGCAGCACTTCTTCAAAGAAGCCCGACAAGTCCCCCAAGACGGGCGACAACACACCGCTCGCAGTTGCACTCGCATCCTGTGCGCTCGTAGGCTTCGCAGCATTTGCAGAGCACAGCGCAAAGAAGAAGTCCGCAGAGTGATAAACACAACAAATTGACAGAACTCAAAAAGTCCGAGAGCTTTTGGCTCCCGGACTTTTTTTATCAGATTACAATAACCAGTCTTCCATGCTTTTTTTCGAATAAAGCACCTGCATATCTCCGTCGATAAATGCCGCGCCTATTCCGTCGAGCGTTTTGAGCTTTTCTGCAAGAGATCCGTTTACAAGATATGCGGAAATAATGTCGCAGACCTTCTGAAGGATCTCGTCGCTGTCGGCTTCCTCCTCCCATGAAAAGGGATCGTCGCGCGTTTCAAAGTCGGTAACTTCGTCACACGCCCAGTCCTCGTCGATCATATCGAAACGGCTCGTACCTACCGCCTCAAACGACCAGCAATCATCGCCGTCATCGTAGATATTGAATACAAGTCCCTTTACCGTCTCGGGGAAATCGCCCGCCAGAACGGCATCAAGCCAATTTTCTGCGTCATTATACATATTGTCACCTCTATTCGTGTCTGAAGCGCAAAAACTTTCTATAATCCGGAAATACTCCGGACCTCACGATTATACACTATAAAGCAGGAGTGAAGCCACTCCGTAATTATTCATTGTTTTTAACCTTCGGAGCGGAACTTCACACTTCGAATTACGCTCTGTCGGCGATTATCTGCTCAAGCTGCCCCTTTGTGAAGCGATAGTTTTTGTTGCAGAAGTGGCAGTTTGCGCGGGCGTAGCCCTTTTCGTCGGCAAGCGAGCGGATCTCATCGTCGGTCAGCTTCAGAAATGCGTTTATAACGCGCTCTCTGCTGCACGGGCAGACATATCCGATCTCCTGTTCGTCAAGCAGCTCCACATCAAAACCCGCAAGCGCCGTCTTCACCATTTCCATCAGATCCATACCCTTAGCGAGCATGGTAGTAACAGGCTCGAGAGTCTTTACGTTCTCTTCAAGCTTTGAGATCGTCTCCTCTGTCGCGCCGGGAAGAAGCTGGATCAGCAGACCGCCCGCAAGCATTACGTTGCCGTCCTCCTTGTCGATGAGGACTCCGAGAGCGCACACAGTAGGTATCTGTTCGCTCGTTGCGTAGTAGTTCGTAACGTCCTCTGCGATCTCGCCCGAAACGAGCGGACAAACGCCGATATAAGGCTCGCCCGTACCGTAATCTCGAAGCACGTTGATAACGCCTTCTTTACCGACTGCGGCTCCGACGTTTATCTTGCCGTTTTTATGGTACTCAGTCTCAACTCCGGGATTTTCAGTGTATCCACGGCAGTTTCCCTTGCTGTCGGCTACCGCAACCACTGCGCCGAGAGGGCCGTCGCCCTTTACCCTGAGTGTTACGGACGCATCTTTCTGCTTGAGCATGATCCCCATCATAGACGACGCTGTCAGAAGTCTTCCGAGCGCCGCCGCAGCCGCGGGAGTAGCATGGTGCAGCTTTTTTCCCATATACGCAATGCCCGTGGTATCGGCAGCGATCGCCATGACCGCTCCGTCCGAGGTGATGCAGCGAATCAGCTTATCGGGCTTCTGCTGCGTACCCTCGGGCGCATAGATCTCTTCATGATTTTCGTTGTTGATATTCGTGTTTTCCATATATACGATCCTTTGTTACTTAGATTTTTCTTGCGGCTGCCGTCAGGCGCTCGGACGTATCGCAGGGCGGGTCAAACGTCATATCGTCATAAAGTGCGAGCACCTCAAAGCCCGCCGTGCGCAGCACCTCTTCGATCACGTCCGCAGGGTAGGCAAACTCGCGGAAGCTTTCGCTCTCGCGGATATATTTTCCGTCCTCGGGCGCAAAAAAGTCAAGCTCGATCTTCACCGAACAGTCGCGCTCACGGTATGTATTCTGCCAGACGAGAAACACCTCGTCGGTGTCATAAACAAACGTATTATTGCCGAGCGTCACTTTGTGCTTGTACGGCGTGTTTACATCGAAGATAAACAGACCGCCGCTCGTCATATACCGTGATACACACCCGACTGCCTTTTCAAGCTCGCTGCGCCCTTTTAAGTGGCTTAAGCTGTCGAGAGTACATACACACGAGTCAATCTCGCCAAAAAGCGTCAGCGTCTGCATCTTCTGCCTGATAAACATTATGTCAAGCCCGTTTTCCTGCGCCTTCATTTGCGCGCGCGTAAGCATCTCCTCGGACATATCTGCGCCGAAAACATCAATACCGCGCTTTTTCAGTTCGACAGAAAGCGAACCTGTACCGCAGGCAAGATCGAGCGTCACGCCCGGCTTGTGCGAATACAGCTCCATTATTTTGAGAATGTGATCCGCCTTTTCTTTGTAGTCGACATTTCTCGTCAGTCCGTCATAAAATTCGGCAAATACACCGTACGACATCAGTTGTTTTCCTCTGCCTCTAAAGCCTTGAGTCTCTCGAAGACAAGCGAATATCCCTCGCAGCTCGTATAATTAAGAGAACGGTTTACACGACTGATCGTAGCCGTTGAAGCGCTTGTCTTTGCGACTATCTCACTGTAGACTGTGTTCTCGCTGAGCAGCTTTGCGACCATCAGGCGGCGAGACATTGCGTTAAGCTCGGGCACCGTGCAAAGATCCTCAAAAAAGCGGCGGCATTCCTCGACAGTTTCGAGCGTTGTTATTGCCTTGAAAAGATAGTTCAGGTTTTCTTCATCCATTTTTGCGTTCATAATAAATACTCCTTTGATAATCATATACGGGCAACCTATGCGTTCTGTTACACGTATTAAAGTATAAAACTATTTTATCACAAACTAAAGCAAATGTAAAGACATAAGTCGATCTTATTTATTCTGTGGCTCCTTAAGGAAAAGCAGTCCGCCGCAAATTTCACGGGGACTGCTTTTGCTGTTACGGATCAATAACCGTTGAGATGAAATTCCTTTATTACAGATGGGTAATCTATGTATGCGATGTCAACGTCAACATCGCCGTTTATACCGTTTACCCTGCCGACGCCGTACTGCCAGATACCATACTGATTATTGTAGGTAACGCGGCTGCTCCATTCTGCTACCCAGAACGCATAGCGGCACTGCACTTCATAGGAGATAACGCTCTGAGCGAACGCTCTCGACATATAGAAGCCTGCGTAGTAGTAGTTTTTCTCGATCTCGTCGCAGAACGATGTTACAAGCGACGAACAGAACGACATTCCCCTTGAAAGCTGCCAGCTTTCTTCAAGATCGAAGTAGATCGGGTATTCAAACTTCTTGCCTTTTATCGCCTGAAGGCAGACCTGAGCTTCGAGCTTTGCATCTGCGGCGCTTTGGGCGTATGAGTACCAGTATACTCCGACATCGAGTCCCGCCGCCTTTGCGCGCGCATAATTCTGCTCAAAATAAGCGTCCTTCTGATAAATGCTGTTGCCGTAGCCCGCTCTGATTATTACAAAGTCTATGCCCGAGGCTTTGACTTTGTTGAAATCTATATTGTACTGCCAGGCGGAAACGTCGATACCGTATCTGAATGCCGAATCGTCCCGTGCCTGAGTGGAAGAAGATTTGTCCTCCGACTTGCTGACTACCTCGCCCATCGAAACAGCGACACGAAGTATCAGGAATGCGTCCGCGCTGTCTATAACGCCGTCGCCGTTCATTCCCGCATATCTTAGTCTGTCCGCGCTTATCGAAGATCTGTATCCGACAGAGTAGCGCAGAACAAGCAGCGCATCCTCGCTCGTCACGAGCTTGTCGCCGCTGACATCTCCGAGAGGCGTCGTGTCTTTGGGCGGCTCGGGTTCCGGTTCCGGTTCGGGTTCGGGCTCAGGCTCCGGTTCGGGCTCATCGGGCGTTATCGGCACATCGGGCGTATCCGCTTTATCGGGAGCATCAGGTGTATCGGGAGTGTCCGCCGTGTCGGGTGTGTCATTCGTATCCGGTTCGCAGGAATACGCCTGCGGATCTTCAGGCGCAGCCGTATCGGGAGTATCCTTCTCAGGCGCATCGCACGTCTGAACGGGTTGACCGTCTTCCGAAGAGAGAGCCGCCGTATCTTCTGTACCCTCGGGCGTATCGGCAGTCTGTACAGATACGGGAATATCGCCTGTATCTGCGAGATCGGGAGTATCCGCCGTTTCACAAGCTTCTGCGGACGCACAGACAGCAGTTGAGACAGCTAACGCAGGAAGCGCCGCCGAGGTCACCATCACGACCGCCAGAAGCAGAGAAACAAGTTTTTTTCTATTCAATTTTCTCACTGCTCCTTTTTAAAATTCCTTTCCATTATACCAAATAAATTACAGCTTGTAAACAATTTTACAAAAAATTCACAGTTACGGCAGATCTCGGAATATAAACACGCCGCGCGGAAATAATAAGATAAAAAACGGAGGTGTCTTTCAATGCAGTTACGCACCGATCTTGCGCTTGAAGCTCGTGAGGATATTCCGGGGAAAATAGGAGGAGTAAGCGTTTTATCCTCAAAAAAGGGAGATATGAAAATAACCCGTCTCCGGGTCCTGACCGACAGCGCCGCAAAAAAGCTCGGCAAACCTGTCGGAAGCTACATCACCTGCGAATTTCGAGCGCTGACGGACGATTTTACGGCAGACGATGAACGGATTGAAGTGATCGGCGGTATGATATCGGAGCTTGTCCCGAAAAGCGGCTGTGTGCTTGTTGCAGGGATCGGCAATCACAACATCACGCCCGATGCGCTCGGACCCAAAGCCGCCGAAAAAGTGCTCGCCACACGACATTTTACAGACGCTGCGGCAAAGTCTCACGGGCTCGACTCGCTTCGCCCTGTCTGTGTGCTCGCCCCGGGAGTCCTCGGTCAGACGGGGATAGAAGTAGGCGAGCTGATATCGGGCGTTATAAAAAAAGCGGGAGTGTCGTGCGTGATAGCAGTCGATGCGCTCGCTTCAAGGAGTCTGTCACGTCTCGGCTGCACCGTTCAGATCAGCGATACGGGCATATCGCCGGGAGCCGGTATCGGAAACCGCCGCGCAAGGCTCGATTTTGAAACTCTCGGTGTTCCCGTGATAGCCGTAGGTGTCCCGACTGTTGTTGACGCCGCAACTCTCGTTTCCGACCTGCTCGGAGAAAAGCTGTCGGACAGGATCCCCGGCAGCGCATCTCGGATGATCGTAACTCCGCGAGAGATCGATCTGCTGACTCAACGCGCCGCAGTTCTCATAGGAATGTCGATAAACCTTGCCTTACAGCCGTCATTGACCGCAGAAGAGCTGTTTGCGCTGATCTGACAAAAAAGGGAACGCCGATCAAAAAGCGTTCCCACTGATTATACTTTCACAGCTTCAAACGTGTGCGGCGATACAAGGCGATACACCTCATCAAAGCCGCATTTCTTTGCAAAGCTCACCATTTCGTCGAACTTATACGCTACCGTGTCAACGCTGTGACTGTCGCTTGAAATCGTGATCCTGCCGCCGCACTTTCCGATGTATCGGAGAATATCCTCCCGAGGATACGGAAAATCGGTATAGCCGCGCGACATCGCTCCCGTGTTTATCTCGAAAATACAGCCGCACTTTACAAGCCTTTCCACGGCTTTTTTATATGCGCTTATGTAGCGGGGATCGTTTCTGTCAAAGAGAGAGCCGTCTGCGTTGAACTTTTCGCACAGGTCGATATGTCCGACTATGTCGCACGAGGTCTTGTCGTACACGCCTGATACAAGCGAAAAGTAATCCTCAAGATATGCATAAACATCGCCGCCGTACAGACGGGACACTGCGCTGTCGGTAATCTCACGCGTCTCATCTATCGGCACTGTTTCGCCGTTCTTTATTATGTAATGTACCGAGCCTATCAGAAAATCGGTTGAGACTGTCGGATCGACCGCATAATAGTCCTGTTCGATACCCGTAAATATCTCGAGTCTGCCTGCATATTTCTTACGGCAGACATCTATCTCGGCGGCGTATTTTTCGTAATCCTCAAGCTTCATACAATAGCTTGTATCTATCGGAGTGAATGCGTGGCCCGAGAAACCGAGCGACGAAAGACGCGCGTCTATTGCTGCCTGCGCCATTTCGTCCACAGTATTCTTTCCGTCACAATACACAGTATGCGTATGCAGATTTTGTGTGATCTTCATATCATCAAGCGTTGTCGTCGTTATCGGAAGCCATCTTTTCCTGCTTAACCTTATGGTCGATAACGTGGCGGGAAGCAAGCTCCTTCATAACATCGTCGATCGAGATACCCATTTCGATCATCATTACCATAACGTGGTATGTAAGGTCTGCGATCTCGTAGATAGTTTCCTTCTTGTCGTTGTCCTTAGCGGCAATGATAACCTCGGTAGACTCCTCGCCTACCTTCTTGAGGATCTTGTCGATGCCCTTTTCAAAGAGGTAGCTTGTATACGAGCCTTCCTTCATCTCGCGCTTTCTGCCTACGAGCATTTCCATAAGTCCTTCAAGAGAGAATGCGGAAAGCGTATCGCTTACATAAACATCATCATTGAAGCAGGAATCTGTGCCGAGGTGGCAGGCGGGGCCGTCCTTGATAACGTAAACGGTCAGCGCATCACGGTCACAGTCGGTCATGATATTTACGATATGCTGAAAATTGCCCGATGTCTCGCCCTTTCTCCAAAGCTCCTGGCGCGAGCGGGACCAGAAGCAGGTCTTGCCCTCGTTCATCGAGATCTCGAGGCTCTCCTTGTTCATATAAGCGACCGTAAGCACCTTCTTGCTCACTGCGTCAACAACGACTGCGGGAATAAGTCCTCTGTCGTCAAATTTAAGTTCATCAATTTTTATCATAATACTAAACCTCTCTTCTTTAGTATGGAATGTGGAATGTGGAGTTTTCTATATATGCGATGAAAGCTCTCAATTCACAAAAGCTTTCGCCGCGGTCGGAAATTTTCGCATTTCTATATGCCAATATAAAACAGGAGCGACAGCGACTCCAATATTATTCATTGTTCATTGTTCATTGTTCATTGTTCATTATTCATTATTCATTTTTCATTATTCACTAAATTCCGCGCAACTCCACACTTAATTAAAGCCTCACATTGACCCCGTTCTCCGAAAGCTCACGCTTCAGGTCGGGTATCTTCACCTCGCCGAAGTGGAATATAGATGCCGCAAGTCCCGCATCTACCTTCGGAAGAGTTTTGAAAAGCTCCGTAAAGTGAGCCGTGCAGCCCGCGCCGCCCGAAGCGATAACGGGAACGTCAGCAACCTCGCAGACAGCGCCGAGCATCTCAAGATCAAAGCCGTTCTTAACTCCGTCCGTATCAATCGAATTGAGTACGATCTCTCCTGCGCCCGATGAAACGCCGCGCTTTACCCATTCGATCAGATCTATGCCCGTATCTTCTCTGCCGCCCTTTGCAAAGACACGGAAGCTGCCGTCTACACGCTTTGCATCTATCGACAAAACAACGCACTGGTCTCCGTAGACCTGAGCTGCCGCAGAGATCAGATCGGGATTTCGTATAGCCCCCGAGTTCACGCTGACCTTATCCGCGCCGCATTTCAGAACACGGTCAAAATCATCAACGGTATTTATCCCGCCGCCGACCGTCAGCGGGATAAAAACTGTGGAAGCCGCCTCGCAGAGTATGTCGGTAAAGAGCGCCCTGCCCTCCGCCGATGCGGTTATATCATAGAAAACAAGCTCGTCTGCACCGTTGTCGGAATAGAACTTCGCAAGCTCCACGGGAGAGGAAACGTCCTTTATCCCGAGGAAGTTCACACCCTTGACGACCCTGCCGTCACGAACGTCGAGACAGGGGATTATTCTCTTTGTAATCATAATATCACCTCGCCGCCGCTATTGCTTCTTTAAGGTCAACAGCGCCCGTATAAAGCGCTTTGCCGAGGATCGCGCCGTACATATCCATAGACGCAAGCGTCTTTATATTCTCGATGCTCGAAACACCGCCCGACGCAACGATATCCATAGAAAAGCGCTTGGAGAGTTCTTTATACAGCTCGATATTCGTGCCCGACATTACGCCGTCCTTTGAGATATCGGTGCAGATAACGGTCTTTACGCCGATATTCTGCAGCTTCTCGCAGAAATCAAAGCAGGTAAGCTGCGACTTCTCGGTCCAGCCCTTGATAGCGACAAAGCCGTCCTTTATATCAACGCCTACCGCTACCCTGTCGCCGTATTCCTTCACGCTCTCGATCAGGAATTTTTCATCGGTCACGGCAGCCGTGCCGAGTATAACGCGCATAACGCCGAGACCGAGATACTTTTCAATAGCCTCCCTTGAGCGTATGCCGCCGCCTATCTCGGCTTTCAGACCGCTTGATCTTACGATCTCACGAACTGTTTCGATATTTGCGTTTGATCCGTCCCTTGCGCCGTCAAGATCGACGATGTGTATATATTCTGCGCCTGCCTGCACAAAGGACTTCGCAACGTCGGCGGGACTGTCGCTGTAAACGGTCTTCTGCGCATAGTCGCCCTTGAAAAGGCGGACTGCACACCCGTCGATCAGGTCTATTGCGGGGAAAATATTCATAATGGTATTTCTCCTTTTTACGCAGTGATAACCGACGTTTTTACGCCGTCGGAGCTTACGTCCTTCACTGCTGTCTGAAAATCATCTTCATAAACGACCTCGCCCGGAACGCTTTCACATTCGGACATATACAGAGTAAGTCCGTATTTTTTCGCCATATCCCTGTAAAAGGTCATTTCGTTATAAATGCGATCTCGCTTGTGTGTATTCTGAAATATTTCATAAAGTCTCTTTCCGTATCAGATCTCGCAGAACGCTTTGAGTATCTTCATACCGACCTCACCGCTCTTTTCGGGGTGGAACTGCGTTCCGAAGACCGAGCCGCTCGATACAGCCGCCGTGACCTCGAAGCCGTATTCCGTTGTGGCTATGAGGGAATCTTCGCAGTCAGCGCCGTAGTACGAGTGAACAAAGTAAACGAAATCACCCTCGTTTATATATTTAAAAAGAGGCGACGTTTTTGTAAAATGAAGTGCGTTCCAGCCGATCTGCGGTATCTTGTAAACATCGGTATCAACACGCTCCGCTATCGGGCGCACGCTGCCTTTGACGAATCCTAAGCCCTCGTGTTCACCGTACTCGTAGCTTTTTTCAAACAGAAGCTGCATACCGAGGCATATCCCCAGAATAGGCTTGTTTTGTGATGCCGCCTGCTTTAAGACGTCCGCCATTCCGCTTTCGAAGAGCTTCTTCGCTGCATCGCCGAACGCTCCCACACCGGGAAGGATTATCCTGTCGGCGCTTAGTATTACCTGCGGATCGCTCGTCACGACGGCCTGCTCGCCGATATATGCAAACGAACTTTTGAGCGAAAAGAGATTTCCAACGCCGTAGTCAATGATAGCTGTCATTTACAGCACCCCTTTCGTCGAGGGTATCTCATCCGAGAATTTCTCGTCTATCGCACAGGCTTCCTTCATCGTGCGGGCAAACGCCTTAAAGATGCCCTCTGCGATGTGGTGAGAATTTTTTCCGTCAAGCTTTCTGATGTGCAGCGTTACATTACTTGTACGCACGAACGCCGCAAAAAATTCCTCGACAAGCTCAGTGTCAAACGTGCCGATCTTCTCGCTCGTAAACTCTGCGTCAAAGCCGAGATATGCGCGCCCCGAGATATCAACGGCGCAGAGGATCAGCGTCTCGTCCATCGGAAGAATCACATTTGCGTAGCGGTTTATCCCCCGCATATCTCCGAGCGCCTGTGCAAAAGCGCTGCCGAGGACTATCCCGATATCCTCAACGGAATGGTGATCGTCTACATAAGTATCGCCGTCGCATTTAACGGCAAGGTCAAATCTGCCGTGGCGGGCAAAAAGCGTGAGCATGTGATCGAGGAAGCCAACGCCCGTATCTATCTCGCTGCTGCCGCTGCCGTCGAGAGCAAGACTCAGCGAGATCTTAGTCTCGGCGGTCTGCCTGCTGATCTGTGAAGTGCGCATAGTTCACACCCTTTCAAGAATTTTCTCTGTTTTTTCGAACAGGATATCCATCTGCCCGGGCGTTCCGACCGTAATGCGGACATAGTCCGAAATGAGCGGATCGGAGAAGTGACGCACGAGCACCCCCTGTTCCTTGAGTCTTTTATACAACTCGCCGCCGCCGAGCCTGTCGGTGCGGGCAAAGATAAAGTTCGAGTCCGAATCGAGATACTCAAAGCCAAGCTGTGAGAGCCTGCCCTTTGCAAGTTCTCTCGTCTCGGCTATTTTTTTGCAGCATTCGGTATAGTACTCGTGATCGTCGATCGCCGCCGCTCCCGCAAGGAGCGTAAGACGGTTGATATTGTAGGGATTTGTCGAGTACTTGATCCTGTTGAGATCGTCGATAAGCTCCTTCGATGCGAACGCAAATCCCAGACGTGCGCCCGCCATAGAGCGTGATTTCGAGTATGTCCGTACAACGAGAAGATTGTCATACTTTTTGATAAGCTCAAGACAAGTCTTACCGCCGAAGTCGATGTATGCCTCGTCGATGAGTACGACATTTTCGGGATTTGAGGAAACTATCCTCTCTATATCGTCAAGAGACAGCGAAAGTCCTGTCGGCGCGTTCGGGTTTGCGATGACTACTGTTTTATTGACGTTTATATAATCATTCACATTGATCGTGAAATCATCATTGAGGGGAGCCTGTGTATAATCAACATTATAGAGATCACCGTACACCTTGTAAAAACCGTAGGAGATATTCGGGAAAACTGCTCCGTTTTGCTCGGAACAGAACGCCATGAACGCAAATGACAGTATCTCATCGGAACCGTTGGAAACGAATACGTTCTCATAGCCGACGCCATAATATTCCGCGAGCTTCTCCTTCAGCGCCCTGCATTCGGGATCGGGATACAGATTGAGCCTTGCTACCTCTTCTTCCGATACCGCCTTGATAACTCCGCTCGACGCAGGATAAGGCGACTCGTTCGTGTTGAGCTTGACATACTTCATATCTCTCGGCTGCTCGCCGGGAGTGTAAGCTTCAAGGCTTTGATATTTGTCTATTAAAAATTTACTCATTTTTATCCTTCTTCTGCAGCATTCGCGTTTTATTGATCGTTCTTTCTTGCCGTTACGGAGCGGGCGTGAGCGGAGAGCTTCTCCTGCTCGGCAAAGTAAGCGATATCGTCGCAGACCTTGTTGAGCGCATCGGCTGTGTAATATGTAAACGCCGTCTTCTTGACAAAGTCGTCAACGGAAAGCGGACTTGAAAAACGAGCCGTCCCGTTTGTAGGAAGTGTGTGGTTCGGGCCTGCAAAATAGTCGCCGAGCGGCTCGGGGCAATTCTTTCCGAGGAATACGCTGCCCGCATTCTTTACCTGATTAAGATAATCGAACGGATTGTCAACGCAGATCTCAAGGTGCTCGGGAGCTATCTTATTTGCGATCTCTATTGCAGCGCCGATATCAGGAGCTATAATGATCTTTCCGTTGTTGTCGATAGACGCGCGCGCGATCTCTTCACGGGGAAGGACAGAAAGCTGACGCTCGATCTCATCGGAGACGTTCTTTGCGAGCTCCTCGCTGTCGGTAACAAGAACTGCCGTTGCAAGCTTGTCGTGCTCTGCCTGAGAAAGCATATCGGCGGCGATCACCCTTGCGTCGTTCGTACCGTCGGCTACCACAAGGATATCGCTCGGGCCTGCGATCATATCTATCGCTACCTTTCCGAAGACCTGCTTCTTGGCCTCCGCGACAAACGCATTGCCGGGACCCACGATCTTGTCAACAGCGGGCACGGACTCCGTTGAGTAAGCGAGAGCCGCTATCGCCTGAGCGCCGCCGACCTTGAAGATCCTCGTTACGCCTGCTATCTTAGCCGCCGCAAGGATCACGGGATTGACCTTGCCCTCAGAGTTTGGAGGCGTCGTCATTACGATCTCGGAAACGCCTGCGATCATGGCGGGGACAGCCGTCATCAGAACGGTTGAAGGAAGCGGAGCTGTACCGCCCGGGACGTAAATGCCGACCTTCTCGATCGGAATGACCTTTTGTCCGAGAATAACGCCGTCGCCCTCGTTTATCACGAAATTATTGCGAAGCTGGTGCTTGTGGAAATTATATATATTATCCCTCGCCTTTTTGAGAATGCCGATAAATTTCTCATCGACTGCATCAAAGGCTTCTTCGATCTCTGCATCGCTTACTTCAAGAGACTCAAGCTCTGCTTTATCAAATTTCAGACTGTACTCCCTGAGCGCCTTGTCGCCGTTTTCCTTTACATTTGCGATTATCCCCGCAACGATGTCCTCAACGCCCGACTTTTTTATATCGCGGCTGAGGATATCATCGACCGATATTGATTCGGTGTTGTATATCTTTATCATAGTATTCTTCCTTTCAGGTCATGCGGCAGCTTTCCGCCGACATTCGCAGTTAAAGCAGTATTATCTGTTTTTGCAAAGCTCCTCGATCTTCTGTTCAAGCTCTCTGATCTCACGGTTTTTGAACTTGTAGCTTACCTTGTTCGAGATAAGTCTTGCGCTGATCGGTACTATCGTCTCGATAGGCTCGAGATCGTTTTCCTTGAGCGTTGTTCCCGTCTCTACTATATCGACTATAACGTCGCTCATTTTAAGCACGGGCGCGATCTCAATAGAGCCGTTGAGCTTGATGATGTCGATGTCTCTTCCCTTCTTGGAGTAGAAAGTCTGAGCGATGTTCGGGAATTTTGTGGCAACTCTCAGTGTTCGCTCCGTATTGTCACGGAAGCCCTTGCAGGCTGCGACCGCCATTCTGCACTTGCCTATATCGAGATCGTAAAGCTCGTAAACATCGGGAGCGTATTCGAGCAGGATATCCTTTCCCGCAACGCCGATGTCGGCAGCCCCGCGCTCTACATAGATAGATACGTCGGACGGCTTCACCCAGAAATAGCGCACGCCTGTTTCGTAATTTTCAAAAATGAGCTTTCTGTTCTGCTCATGGATTGCGGGGCAGGTGTAGCCCGCTTTTTCAAATATATCAAGCACCTTTTCGCCGAGTCTTCCCTTCGGCAGTGCAACATTAATCATGGTTTTCAATGATCTCAACCTCCGTGCCTTTGATCTTGAGGACAGTTCTGCATTTAAGTCCGCCTTTTGTGCGCTGCACACGCACGCTCCTGCCTTGTTCGGACACGCTCTTTACGTGCTGTGCGATAGCGGAAAGGTCGTCTCCCTTGTCGTAGAGGATCAGCGTATCGACATCATATTCATCGCCGCTTCTCATCATTCTCGACAGCTCCGACAGATAGACCGCAAAGCCGATCGCTC
Organism: uncultured Eubacteriales bacterium; assembly: GCA_900317815.1. Lineage (GTDB taxonomy): Bacteria > Bacillota > Clostridia > Oscillospirales > Acutalibacteraceae > RUG592. Next base: position 19,012 of record ONIC01000026.1, read on the forward strand.
CCGACTTTTTGCCGAACTTTCTCATAAGATTGTCATATCTTCCGCCCGAAAGAACAACATTCGGAACGCCTAAGACAAAGCCGTTGAAGATAACGCCGTTATAGTAGTTGAGATCGTTCACGATCGAAAAATCAAGATTTATACCGCCGTCAAGTCCGCAGAGCTTCAGATATCCGTAGACCGTTTCAAGCTCGGCAGCCGCTGCGTCAGTCTTCTCGTTCAGGCTGATCGCCTTCAGCTCATCAACGCACTTTTCAAACGGACCGTAGATAGTGGTCAGCGCCTTGAGCGCATTAGATACTTCGAAGCCGATACCGTACTCCTTGCAGCAGTTTTCCATTTCAAGCGTATTTTTCGTGCGGATACACTCGATCAGGCGGGTCTTCTTACGATCGCTCAGTTCGATCCCGTCGAGCAGACCGAGTATAAACGCCATGCTCGAGATATCAAGTATATTGCGGTCGCTGATCGCATTGAGGCTCGCCTTTGCAAGCATTATCACCTCGCTGACGGAGTAATCGTCGAGATCGCCGATAGACTCAAGTCCGAGCTGCGTGATCTCTCTGAAGCGATGAGTTCCCTTGTCGATCCTGTAGACGTTCTCGCTGTAGTAGACCTTCTCGGGCACATCGAAATTGTCGTTTGAACCCTTGACGATTGAGAGCGTAACGTCGGGCTTGAGCGCCATAAGGCTCCCGTTCGTATCAGTGAACGTGATGACGCTGCTGCCGAGTAAGAAATCCTTATTCTGCGAATAAAGCTCATACTCCTCGAACTTGCTCATTTTGAAATGCTTAAAACCGAAATGTCCGTAAAGACGGCTCAGCTCAAGCACCGCCGCTTCTTCATCGGCAAATTTGATAACCTTGCTCATTTTCTTTCCCACCAATCATTTATTCCGCATCAAGACGATACTTGTATAACTTGTTTTAAACAGCTTACACATTATAACACACTTTCTCGTGTTAGTCAAGTAAAGTGTTACTATGATAACACAAGAAAATTTGGATAAAATTGCTCATTCCATTACATTATAATACAAAACGAGGGAAATATCAACATTTTACAGCGTTGTTTAAGATATAAAAAGCCCCGAAGATCCGTGATCCTCGGGGTCAATTACCAAAAAGAATTATTATTCTTCGTCGTCTTCGCCGTTGATGTTCTCTGCGGTGAGTGACGAGTAGTCAAATTCGAGATTTTCTCCGCAGCTCGGACACTCTACGCCGCCGTCAAGGAGCACGTCCTCGGAAACGCAGATCTCGTCGCCGCACTTCGGGCAAACTACTTCGTAGTATTCGCCGTCCTCGTCGAACTCTTCAAAATCGTCCTCATCGTCATAGAGATCATCCTCGACGATCGAGAGATCCTGATCGATCTCATCGACCTGATCTGCGAGGTCGTCACAGAATTCGGAAAGCTGATCTATATCCTCCGCAAGATCGCCGAGCACGTCGATGATCTTCGAAAGAACCTTTGCGGTGTCATCGTTTTCTTCAAGCTTCAGACCGTCCATAAGACCTCTGAGATACGCAACCTTTTCACTTGAATCCATATCTAATCCACCTTTCGAAAACAGGGCTTACGCTCTGCCGAGGTACTCGCCTGTTCTTGTATCGATCTGAATTACTTCGCCCTCGTTGATGAAGAGAGGAACTCTTACCTCTGCGCCTGTCTCAACTGTAGCGGGCTTTGTTGCATTAGTAGCCGTATCGCCTTTAACGCCTGGCTCTGTAGCCGTTACTTCGAGTTCTACGAAGTTCGGCGGCTCTACGCCGAAAACGTTGCCCTTGTAGGAAAGGATCTTGCAGACCATGTTCTCCTTAACAAACTTGAAGCTGTCACCGAGCTTGTCCTTACCGATCGGGATCTGCTCCCATGTCTCTGTGTCCATGAAATAGTAAAGATCGCCGTCTGCGTAGCTGTACTCCATGTCCTTTCTCTCAATGAAAGCTGTGGGGTACTTATCGTTCGGGTTGAAAGTCTTCTCAACTACGGCACCCGTGATGACGTTTCTGATCTTTGTACGAACGAACGCCGCACCCTTACCGGGCTTTACGTGCTGGAACTCGATAATGGAAACGACCTGGCCGTCCATCTCGAACGTTACGCCGTTTCTGAAATCACCTGCTGAAATCATAATGGAATCCTCCTGCGTGTATTTGTTATGGTCAAATCATATCCCGATCATCTCTGGTCGGTCATTTTTTCGCATAGCGTTACTTTATTATACTATATAACCGAAAAAAATGCAAGTCCTTTAACAAATATTTCCGCTGTTCACGGTACGCCCGCACCTCTGCCGCGGGCGTATTCCATGCGCTGTACAGCACATCACGATGATACTGCATAACAAAGCCTGCACACGGGCGCAATATTTGCCGAAAATTTACAATTGATACACAGCTTGTGTGTTATAATGTATTATGAGAAGATATGAGGAGGTGATGACCATGGGAAGTAAAAAACACGAAAGATTCTTTTTTGTCGATATGGAAAACGTACACCGCAGCGGGCTGAGAGGCGTCGGCGATCTTTCATCGAATGACTGCGTCAGGCTCTACTACAGCAATCCCCTTGAAAACATTCCGATACAGCTTCATCTGCAGATCGTTAAATCGAAGGCGACCTTCAAGTACATCAAGGTCGAGTTTCAGATCAAGAATGCCGCTGACTGTATGATCCTGTTCGACATCAAAGCAGCCGCAAAGAAGAACAAGAAGGCAGAATACATAATCATTTCGAATGATGCAGATTTTGACGGACCGATCGCAGAGTTCCGCGAAATGGGTATCGACGCCAAAAAAATGCCCGTGATAAACAGCCGGGAAGATGTTGAACGCGAAGAACATATCCGCAGCTTTATCACAGAACATTTCGACGACATCGACATTTCGGAAAACCGCAGCGAGAACATCGAAAAGACTGTTCAGGCGGTCCTCAACGCAAAAACGAAATCTCAGGTAAATCTCAGCCTTCTGAAGATCTACGACAGCCAGTCCGTTAAGCTGATCTATAACGAACTCAAGCCGCTGCTTAAGGATCTTCCGGGCAAATAAAAAAATCACGGGACGCATATCACCGAAATGTGAAAAGCGTCCCGATTTTTTATCAGAATTCGGCAAGAAGTCCGAGCGATCTTCGAAGGATCATCAGCGCGTCTTCAGAAGTGACAACGCCGTCAAAGTTTACATCGCAGTTGTTGAGCTGCAGATCCGTAAGACCTGTGAAAATGCCGACAGCTTCCCTGAGTGCGATCAGAGCGTCCTCAGAGGTCACACACGCATCATCGTTGGGGTCACCGAGAACATCGCTGCCCGCTACCGCCTTTATAACGAGTGTTCCGCCGATCTCGTCGCCGTTTTCAAGATAGACATCAAGAAGATCGTATACATTGCTGCCGTCGATGATGAAGCTCTGATTCTTGCGGGCATCGGGCATGAAGATATAGTCTCCGCTGCTGTTGACGAGCCACTCGTCCACTCCGAGCTGAGCCCAGCCGCCCGATTTTGAAGCGTCTATCTCAACGCCGATCGCCGCCTTCCCCGACACCTCAACGGCACCCGAAACATCAGCCTTGATATATCCCGAGCTGTCGGCAGTACCGTTTGCAAGCTCTGTCCAGTTATTTCGGTCGGTATCGGGCTTTCCGGATTTCAGAGGGATATAGTAGACCGTATACTGCGCGCCCTGAGCCTGCGTTTCAAAAATGACCTCACGAAGATACTTGTGAACGTCGTCAAAATTGAAAACGTTTGCAAAGGTCGCCTTCGGTATCATACCGTTTTCCCCGCTCAGGTATGTGTAGTACGTTGCGCCGTATATCTCGTTCTGGTAGAGTCTGTCGTAGCCGTTCAGCGTGCGCACCGCAGTTATCGCAAGGTTGGAGCCCCAGATAGAATCGAGCACATATTTATCGTAATATGAGATCCACAGATATCCCTCATCGCCCTTCTGATCGCCCCAGCTGTTTTTGGCAAGCCATGCGCCGTCCTGTTCGGGCTGATCCGACGGATCGAAATTAAAGCGCGAATAGCTGTCGTCCCAGCCGATGATAGTAACGGCGTGACCGGAAAAATAGGACGAGGTATAACTCTGATAGTAATTCGACTTATCCGCATTGTAGCCGCTGCCGTTATTGAAAGACGTGGCGACTCCGCCGTAGTTAAAGACCGCCGTTTTGACCGACTCTATATCATTGTTGACGTACATGATCCCCGTAACGCCGAACTGTGTTTCGAGGTCGTCCATATTATCGGGCAAGTTATTATTCCCGTACAGCACATAAGGCAGGTCTTCTTCTGCCTTCGGTCCCTGCCACGAGGCAAGATATCCCCCGCTTATCATACTGTATCCGCCGTAATCAAGGTTAGGGGTCAGCCAGCCTATACCGTCATCGTTATATGTCTTGGTTGCCCACCAGCTCAGGTGCTGCTCCGAAAAGTCGAAATCTCCTCTTCCGTTGTGCGACATATACGCTTCGAGCGCACCGAGCCCCGAGAACGCCCAGCAGGAGTTGCTGCCGCCCTGGTTTCTTATGCCTGTCGTTTCCGTTCTGTACGAAGACGGCAGAGCGCTGCCCGAGTGCAGGACCGTTCCCGACGGCATATAGGGAGACGGCTTGACTCCCGAGCTTTCATCGAAGATCATCGCTCCCGACATCTCATCGGTCTTGGCGCCCGATGTATATAAAACGCGCACAGCGTCTGTCCTGTCCGCAGGTACAGTCAAAGCTGTGCTAGACACGGCAGCGCTCGCAGAGAGCGCCGTGCATATCAAAAATCTGGCAAAATTCATTCTGTTCATGATCCGACCTCCGCCGAACTGTATATTACTTTCTATTATAACAGAACACCCCGCCAAAAGTCAACAACGGGCGGCGGCGAGTCGCCGCTGACATATACGCGAACTCAGTTTATCGTATGCATTACCTTTAGTGCCGCGGCTGGCAGTGTCCGCTGACATATACGCAGCAGGCGTGCGCCTGCGGGCAATACGCGGCGGACAGTGTCCGCTGACATATACACGGCAGGCGAGCGCCTGCAGGCAATACGCGGCGGGCAGTGTCCGCCTACATATACGCGAACTCAGGTTATTATATGCATTACCTTTTGTGCCTCGCAGGTCGGCTAAAATGATCCGACACAGATTTCGAAGTGCGCAGGCAATTATGCGGTGTCGGTAAAAACGAAGATCCGCTCCCCTCGGCAGATCGTTCTGCTTCGAGAGGAGCGGATCATATTACATATAAATATTATCGGATCACTTTACGCTGTAGAGCATCTGACCGTAAGATGCGTAGGGCCAGTGCTTTGCGTCCATAGACATTTCCATCTCGTCGGCAGGGATCCTTGCTTCCTGCATTGCGGGGAACACCTCGTCTGCATAGAAGTCTGCAAGCTCCTGAACGCCCTTGATATCGGCAGCCTTGAGCAGGAGAGAATCGAGCTTGTCGATCCTCTTGGAAAAGCAGAGCTGGAGTTTGGAAAGCTTGCTTGCAAGCTCGATCTCAAGCTCCGAGGTGATCTCTGCGGAAAGCGCCTTCTTTGCGCTTGCAGTCTCTACAAGCTCCTTGACAAAGCTCGAAACTGCGGGAATGATATCCTTACGCGCCATATCGATCATCGTGAGTGCCTCGATGTTGATAGTCTTGCTGTAGTTTTCGAGAAGGATCTCGGCTCTTGCATGAAGCTCCAGCTCGCTGTAGATCCTGTGTTTCTTGAACATTGCGATGTTTTTCTCGTCGCAGTAGTGAGCGAGAGCGGCGGGAGTCGTGCGAAGGTTGAGAAGTCCTCTGTGTTCGGCCTCTGTCACCCACTCGGGAGCGTAGTTGTTGCCGTTGAAGATGATCCTCTTATGATTGCGGTATGTGTTCTTAACGATATCGAGGACAGCCGCGTCAACGTCGTCTGCCTTTTCGAGGATATCCGCGAACTGGGAGAGCGACTCTGCGACCATAGTATTTATCATAATGTTCGGGCAGGCAATGTTGTCGTTGGAGCCGAGCATACGGAACTCAAACTTGTTGCCTGTGAATGCAAAAGGAGAAGTTCTGTTTCTGTCGGAGGTATCCTTCTTGAAATCGGGAAGTACCGTAACGCCCGTCTCAAGCAGCTCGCGGTGATCGCCCTCTGCGTAATCCTTGCCGTAAGCAACGCTTTCGAGGACCTCTTCGAGATCGCTGCCGATAAACATGGAAACGATAGCGGGAGGAGCCTCGTTGGCTCCGAGACGGTGATCGTTGCCTGCGGAAGCCGCCGATATTCTGAGAAGATCCTGATTTTCGTCAACAGCCTTGATAACGGCTGCAAGGAAAAGCAGGAAACGCTTGTTATTGATCGGATCCTTTCCGGGATTGAGGAAATTCTGACCGTCGCTCGAGCCGATAGACCAGTTGTTGTGCTTGCCCGAGCCGTTTACGCCCGCAAACGGCTTCTCGTGGAGCAGACACTCCATTCCGTGGCGGTTCGCTATACGCTTCATCATTTCCATTGTGAGCTGGTTGTGGTCGGTAGCGAGGTTCGACGTTGTAAAAATCGGAGCAAGCTCGTGCTGAGCGGGAGCGACCTCGTTGTGCTTCGTCTTGGCATAAATGCCGAGCTTCCAGAGCTCAACGTCAAGGTCCTTCATAAAGCCCGAGACCTTATCCTTGATCTTTCCGAAGTAGTGATCCTCAAGCTCCTGACCCTTTGGGGCGCGCGCACCGTAGAGCGTTCTGCCCGTATATGTGAGGTCCTTTCTCGAATCGAACATCTCCTTGTCGATAAGGAAATATTCCTGCTCGGGGCCTACAGTCGTTGTGACCTTGGTAGTTGTTGTGTCGCCCATTGCGCGAAGGACTCTGAGAGCTTCCCTGCCGATAGCCTCCATAGAGCGAAGAAGCGGAGTCTTCTTGTCGAGAACATCACCCGTGTAGGAACAGAAAGCAGTCGGGATACACAGTGAGCCGTCCTTGATGAAAGCATAGGAAGTCGGATCCCATGTAGTATACCCTCTCGCCTCGAATGTCGCGCGGATACCGCCCGAGGGGAACGAAGAAGCATCAGGCTCGCCCTTGATAAGTTCCTTGCCCGAAAATTCCATGATAACGGTGCCGTCGTCGTTCGGGTTTATAAAGCTGTCGTGCTTCTCGGCTGTTACGCCCGTCATAGGCTGGAACCAATGCGTATAATGAGTGCAGCCGTGCTCGACCGCCCAGTCCTTCATAGCATTTGCAACGATATTCGCAACGTTGATATCGAGCGGCTTATCCTCCTGGATCGTCTTCTTGAGAGCCTTGTACGTCTGCTTGGGAAGACGCTCTTTCATAGTCCTGTCGTCAAAGACAAGACTGCCGAACATTTCGGGTACGTTGATCATGTTTGATCTGCTTTCCATAAATAGAACCTCCGATGAAAACTCCGTATTACGTATTCAATGAAAAAAGGGCGCTATGAATGCTCTACACATCCACAGCGCCTTTGCTGTTCTTTACACGATTATTATATTCCGATTTCCCGGATTCGTCAATGGTCAATTTTCGACAAAGAATTTCTAACAGAATGACGTGATTTTTACGTTTCAACGGCGAACCGAGCGTCATAATTCTTCATTCCCCTATTGACAATCGCATGATACTTTGCTATAATGTAGTTGAACAGTTGCTCAACTAATACAAAAAAGGAGTGATCCTGTATGAGTACGAATGAAAACGGAGCTGTGTGCAGCTCGGAAGTCGTTCATGAAGATGTCATTGAAGATACAAGAAAAAAAATGCTCGGCAAAGACGTTTACATAGATCTTGCGTCACTGTTCAAACTGTTCGGTGACGGTACGCGCATTCAGATACTTCATGCTCTCGAGCAGAACGAAATGTGCGTCTGTGATATCGCAGAGCTTCTCGGACTGACAAAATCGGCTGTATCTCATCAGTTAAAGGAGCTGAGACTTGCAAACCTCGTAAAATTCAGACGTGAGGCTCAGACGGTATACTACTCTCTCGCCGACTCTCACGTCAAGACGCTGATAGATATCGGACTTGAGCATCTTATGGAATAGTATCTGCATCATTCCCCCGAGTATCATTTTTAAAGAAAGGCCGTGATCTTATGAAGAAAAAGAAGACCGCGAAAAATACAGATATCCATGCAGTGAAGGCTGACGAACACGATCATCATCACGATGAGCACGAGCACCATCACGGTCACCACCACGATGAGCATGAGCACCATCACGATCACCACCACGATGAGCACGAACACCATCACGATTACCGCCATGATGAGCATGAGCATCATCACGATCACCACCATGATGAGCACGAACACCATCACGATCACCGCCATGATGAGCATGAGCACCATCACGATCACCACCACGATGAGCACGAACACCATTGCGGCTGTGAACACGAACATGAGCACGGCGGCCACTGCTCATGCGATCACGACCACCACCACGAGGAGATAGAAGCACGTGCGCATAAAAGCACCGAGAACGCAGCGAAAGTTGCCGTTTTCCGCTTAGACGAGATAGACTGCCCGCACTGTGCGTCTCAGATCGAAAGCGAGCTTGAAAAGGTCAACGGTATCATGACGGCAGAAATAAATCTGATAAGCGGACAGCTCACTATCGGCGCAGACAGCTCTTACCGAGGCGATCTTTACAAGGAAGCCGTGCGTGCCGTAAAGCTTTACGAACCCGATGTTGAAGTGATCGACGAAGCGAACAAGACAGACAAAACAAAAAAGCCGTCCCTTATCAAAGCTCTGCGTTCGGAAAAGGCGACCGTAATACGCTTTACAGTCGGCGCCATACTTTATGCGATCGGCTTCGGTCTTGCGCTGACTCACTCTTTTCCTCTTGTTGCCTATCTTCCGATACTCATCGTATCATATATTATACTCGGCTTTGACGTCGTTTTCGACGCTGTCCGCAACATTTTCAGAGGACGTATTTTCGATGAAAAGTTCCTTATGACAGTTTCGACGATAGGCGCCTTTGCGATCGGGGAATATCCCGAAGCGGTCGCCGTTATGCTGTTCTACCAGATCGGTGAATTTTTCCAGAGCCTTGCTGTGAAGCGTTCCCGCAGATCCGTTTCCGAGCTTATGGATATTCGCCCCGACAGCGCTAATGTCGTGCGGGGAAAAGAGACTCTGACGGTCTCCCCCGAAGACGTAAAGCTCGGCGAGACGATCGTAGTCCGCCCCGGAGAAAAGATCCCGCTTGACGGCGAGATCGTAAGCGGAGAGAGCAGGCTCGATATGCGCGCACTGACGGGCGAATCAGTACCGAAGAGCGTTCGCTGCGGTGACTCCGTTTTGTCGGGCTGCATCAATGAATCGGGCGTTATCGAGATAAAAGTCACAAAACGTTTCAGCGAATCTACCGCATCAAAGATACTCGACCTCGTAGAGAATGCGGCAGGCCGCAAAGCTCCCACGGAAAATTTCATTTCTGTTTTCGCACGTTATTATACTCCGATCGTTGTTTTGCTTGCGCTGCTTCTTGCGGTAGTTCCGCCGCTGTTCTTCCACGGAGCGTGGGCACAGTGGGTACGCCGCTGCTTTGTATTCCTTGTAATATCGTGTCCGTGCGCTCTCGTGATCTCTATCCCGTTGACATTCTTCAGCGGTATAGGCGCAGCATCGAGAAAAGGCGTGCTCGTCAAGGGCAGCAACTATCTCGAGGCGCTGAACTTTGTCGATACGGTCGTTTTCGATAAGACGGGAACTCTTACAAAGGGGGTATTCAAGGTCACCGAGATCCTGCCCGCAAACGGAGAGGACAAAGACGAGCTGCTTAAAACTGCGGCGCTCGCAGAAAGTATGTCAAATCACCCGATCGCAAGATCGATCATCTCGGCATACGGCAAAGGCACAAAAAAGCCCGACTCTTACGAAGAGATCGCAGGTCGGGGAGTGTGCGCAAAGTCGGGCGGGAAAGTCATTTATGCAGGAAGCTCCAAGCTGATGCGCGATCAGGGCATCTCGTTTACGGAACACAGCTTTGGCGGTACCGTTGTATACGTTGCTTCCGATAAAAAACATCTCGGCTGCATCGTGATCTCCGACGAGATAAAGGAAGGCAGCGCAGAGGCTGTCGGCGGATTGTCAAAGCTCGGTGTTTCAAGGACAGTTATGCTGACGGGAGACAACGAGCGAGCCGCAAAGGCTGCCGCAGAAAAGCTCGGTCTCACGGAATACCACGGAGGGCTTCTTCCCGCAGACAAGGTCGAGCTTGTGGAAAAGCTGCTTGAAAGTGAAAACGGCGGCGGTAAGCTGGCGTTTGTGGGCGACGGTATCAACGACGCTCCCGTACTTGCGCGAGCAGATGTGGGAATCGCAATGGGCGCTCTCGGCTCGGACGCTGCGATCGAGGCTGCCGATATTGTCCTGATGAACGACGATCCTCGCGCGATCTGCGACGCAATTGAAGTTGCGAAGCACACAAAAAAGATCGTCACGCAAAATATCGTGATGGTACTTCTCGTAAAAATAGTAATACTGGCGCTCGGCGCATTCGGTATCGCGGGAATGTGGGAAGCCGTTTTCGGTGACGTCGGTATAATGATAATCGCCGTCCTCAACTCAATGCGGCGCCCGCATCGGAGACTGTCGGGTAACGATCAGGCAGGGGAAGTTTAACACACTTTTATATGGGATCCGCAAAGCAGCCGCTTTGCGTCTTGCGCGGGGGAAGTTTCAGACAGGCAAAGCCATATTCCCGCGAGCGGAAGAAACAGAGGGCTGCTTGATCGCTGCCGTCCTGCTTTTGTTCCGCTCGCGGGACTAACGAATAAATGTCACAACCCGACAGCGCGCTTATGTTTCGCTCGGCTTTTGGGTTTCGCGCGCGGCGGTAAATTGACGTATAACAAAAACTCCCTGCGCGGACCATATAAAAAAATAAAAAGCTGTCAAGCGGCGGTATTGTGTGAGTGAGAGCGGGTTCTGATGATTGGGACAGCGTATGCGGCAGATATCGGTAAAGTGTGAGTGCGGCACTAAAGGTAATGCATACGATAAACTAAGTTCGCGTATGTGTCAGCGGACACTGCCCGCCGCGGCACTAAAGGTAATGCATACGATAAACTAAGTTCGCGTAATTGTCAGCGGGCACTGCCCGCCGCGGCACTAAAGGTAAGGCATATAATAACCTGAGTTCGCGTAATTGTCAGCGGACACTGTCCGCCGCGGCACTAAAGGTAAGGCATACGATAAACTAAGTTCGCGTAATTGTCAGCGGGCACTGCCCGCCCGCAAATTTATCTTGACAAACGGGCGCAGGTGTGTTATTATAAAATACCACAGAAAAAGAAGGAGCGTGAGCGCTATGGCTCAGGTGCAGAAAGACACACGAACAATTGCACAGAACAAGAAAGCGCATCACGAGTACTTCGTGCTTGAGAGCTTTGAGGCAGGTATTGAGCTTTGCGGAACGGAAGTCAAATCCGTGCGCGCAGGGCGTGTAAACCTCAAGGACAGCTGGTGCTCGATCGTCGGCGGCGAGATCTTCGTCAACGGAATGCACATCAGCCCATACGAGCAGGGAAACATTTTCAATAAAGACCCGCTCAGAGTACGCAGACTGCTTATGCACAAGCGCGAGATCAACCGCCTGTACGGTCACTTAAAGCAGGACGGCGTGTCTATAATCCCGCTGTCACTCTATTTCAAGGGCAGCCGCGTCAAAATGTCGGTCGGTCTCTGCAAGGGTAAAAAGCTCTACGACAAGCGCGCCGATATGGCGGAACGCTCCGCCAAGCGTGACATCGAACGCACGATCAAAGAGCAAAACAGATAACACACGGGGGTGTAAAGGCTTCGACGGGGACTGCAAACCCCGGTAAGCGAGCAGCGGCGCGGAACCGCTTTAAAAGCCGCAACTTAAAAACAAACGACAACGATACAGTTGCATTAGCAGCCTAAGCGCTGCTCGTCCTGCCCGTGAGTACCGCGGCTCGGGTAAGGGCGTCACTCAGCGGTGAACGCAAATGGGTACACTCCTTTAACCCGTCTGTGTATTAAAGGATACCAAGCATTGAAGCCTGTCGCAGGGCGGCAATGCGAGGGAATTTCAAAACAGCGACTACGCTCGTAGAAAGCCTCGGCAAACGGTTTTCGGACAGGGGTTCGATTCCCCTCACCTCCACCACAAAAGCCCCGACACTAATGTGCCGGGGCTCAATTAATAGTGAATAATATCGTAAACGCCTTCGGCGCACACTCCACACTCCAAGCTCCACAAAAAAGGTCTCCCCTTCATCTCGAAAGGGAGACCTTTTTATTTATATATTCCGCGAAAATTACTTAACGTCGGTTACCTTCCAGAGCTCTTCTGCGTACTGGAGGATCGTTCTGTCGGAGCTGAACTTGCCTGCGTTTGCAACGTTCATCAGGCACTTTCTGCCCCAGGCCTGTCTGTCCTCGTAGTCGGCGTTAGCCCTGATCTTCGTCTCAACATAGGACGGGAGATCGAGGAGAATGAAGTAGTGGTCGGGATCGTGCCAAGCAGCGCCGTTGATAAGCGAATTGTGGAGCTCTGCGAAGCTGCCCTCGCCCTGTCTGCCGCCGTCGGAGAATGTGCCGTCGATAAGAGTGTCGATGACCTTCTTGATCTCGGGGTTCGACTCGTAGATCTTTCTTGAGCTGTACGATCTGTCAGCCTTGAGCTTCTCGATCTCTTCGACCTTTGCGCCGAAGATGTACTCGTTCTCATCGCCTGCTTCACGAGCGATCTCGACATTAGCGCCGTCGAGAGTACCGAGAGTTACGGCACCGTTGAGCATGAACTTCATGTTAGAAGTACCCGAAGCCTCTGTACCTGCTGTGGAGATCTGCTCGGAGAAATCTGCTGCAGTAACGATCTTCTCGGCGTAAGATACGTTGTAGTTCTGAACGAATACGACCTTGATCTTGCCATGCATATCGGGATCGTTGTTGACGAGCTTTGCGATCTCGTTGATGTACTTGATGATAGCCTTAGCTCTTGCATATCCGGGAGCAGCCTTTGCGCCGAAAATGAACGCTGTCGGATGCCAGTTCGGAAGCTCGCCGTTCTTGAGCTTGAAGTAGATGCTCATGATCGAGAATGCGTTCATAAGCTGTCTCTTGTACTCGTGGAGACGCTTTACCTGAATGTCAAATACAGCGTCGGGGTTGAGGTCAACGCCCTCGTGCTTGCTGATGTACTCTGCAAGCTGACGCTTCTTTTCAAACTTGATAGCGTTGAAGCGGTTGATCGTTTCCTCGTTAATGTGTGCTTCGAGCTTCTTGAGCTCGTCGAGGTTGCGAAGGTACTTGTCATCGCCGATAGCATCTGTGAGAAGCTCGCAGAGCTCGGGGTTGCACAGACCGAGCCAGCGGCGCTGTGTGATACCGTTCGTCTTGTTCTGGAAACGCTCGGGGTACATCTTGTACCAATCCTTGAGTGTGTCGGCCTTGAGGATCTCTGTGTGGATCTCTGCAACGCCGTTTGTATAACTGGAAGCGTAGACTGCCATTCTTGCCATGTGAACTACGCCGCCGTCAATGATCCTCATTCTCGAAATGTCGCACTTCGGGCCGAGATCCTTCTCAAGTCTGTCAGCGATCTTCTCGATAATAGCGTAAACCTCGGGGATAACGCCGCGCATAAGATCAATGTTCCACTTCTCGAGAGCCTCTGCCATAACCGTGTGGTTCGTATAAGAGAACGTCTTCTGAGCGATCTTGAAGGACTCCTCGAATGTGAGACCGTCCTGCATAAGAAGTCTGATGAGCTCGGGAACCGATACTACAGGGTGTGTATCATTGAGCTGGATAGCAGTCTCCTCAGCAAACTTATTATAGTTGTCACCGTACTTCTTCTTGTACTTCTTGATGATATCCTGGAGAGATGCCGAGCAGAAGAAATACTGCTGCTTGAGTCTTAATACCTTGCCTTCGTGGCGGTTGTCATTCGGGTAGAGAACGTTTGTGATATCCTCTGCCTTGATCTTGTCGGCAACTGCGCCGTTGTAATCGAAGTTGTTGAACTTGAGGAAGTCGAAGTTCTCAACTGCCTCTGCCTCCCAAAGACGGAGAGTATTGATATTTTCCGTGCCGTAGCCGATAATAGCCATATCGTAAGGAACTGCCTTAACGACCTGATCTGCAAACTTAACGAGAACAGTATCCTCGTTTCTTCTGATGCACCACGGATCGCCGAAGCGCTGCCAGTCATCTGCTGTCTCGACCTGGAAGCCGTCTACAATGCTCTGCTTGAACAGACCGTACTTGTAGCGGATGCCGTAGCCGTCGAGCGGAACATCATGAGTTGCCGCGGAGTCCAAGAAGCAGGCTGCAAGTCTGCCGAGACCGCCGTTGCCGAGCGCTGCGTCGTCGATATCCTCGAATACGTTGATGTCGATGCCCTTCTTGAGAAGGATCTCCTTAACATCGTCAAGAATTCCGAGACAATAAAGGTTATTGTACATCATGCGTCCCATAAGGAACTCAGCGGAGAAGTAGTATGCACGTCTTCCGCTTGCGTGAACGTTCTTAGCCTTCGCCCAACGCTCCGAGAGCTGCCCCATTACTGCCTTGCCGAGTTCCTCGTGGAGTTCCTCGACAGTAAGCTCTTCGACTGTCTTACAGTAATCTGTCTTGGCAGCCAACTCGAGCTTCTCCAGAATCGGGTTCTTCTCTGTTGTTTTCTCCATAATTTCGCTTTCCTCCAACCTATCAGTTCTGATAGTCAATTCTCTGATCTTCTTTGCAAGACCATTAGTGGCATAACCTTTTCTGATCCTCCACTCCCAGTTGCCGCCGAGAGTCGAAGGTGTATTTACTCTCGCCTCGCTGCCGAGCCCGAGCAGATCCTGCATCTGAATGATAGCGGTGTCTGCAACGCTCTCGTATGCGGTGCGGATAATACCCCAGTTGAACGGCTCGTCCCTGCCCATCTTGCAATAGCTTCTTGCAAAATCGACGCAGTCCTTCTTTGCCGTCTTGACCCAGCCCATAAGCGTGTCGTTGTCGTGAGTACCGGAGTAAACAACACAGTTGGTCGGGTAGTGTTCGGGAAGATAATCGTTCTCCTCGTCGGAATCGAACGCAAACTCAAGCACCTTCATGCCCGGATAGCCCGAATCCTTAAGAAGCTGTATAACGCCGGGAGTCATCGTTCCGAGATCCTCCGCAATGATCGGAAGATCGCCGAGCTCTTTTTTCATAAGCTCAAAGAACTCGATGCCGGGGCCCTTCTCCCACGAACCCTTTACTGCGTTCTCGGCAGGATACGGGATCGCCCAGTAACTGTCGAACGCTCTGAAATGGTCGATACGTGTGATATCAAACAGCTCGCTTGCCGCTTTGATACGCTCGAACCACCACTTGTAGCCTGTTTCCTTCAGGTGCTTCCAATCATAGATAGGATTGCCCCAGAGCTGACCTGTTGCCGAGAAATAATCCGGCGGACATCCTGCAACGCATACAGGCTGTCTGTCCTCCGTCAGCCAGAAGACGTCGGGATTTGCCCATGTATCTGCGCTGTCCATTGCAACGTAGATAGGCATATCTCCGATGATCTGAATGCCCAGACCGTTTACATAGGCTCTGAACTTCTCCCACTGCTGATAGAATTTGAACTGCGTCCACTTCCAGAACGCGATCTCATTGCGAAGAGAAGCCTTGTACTTTTTGACAGCCTCCGGTGTGCGAAGGCGGATGCCCTCGTCCTCCCATTCGGTCCATGCCTTATTGTCAAAGTGACCCTTTACCGCCATGTAGAGCGAATAATTGTCGAGCCACGCCTTGTTCTTAGACTTGCTGCACCATGCCTTGAATTCCTTCTGCTCCGCCTCTCTTGCGGGGTCCTTCTTCTTGAAGTTCTTGAAGGCGATCCTCAGGACCTTGAAGCGGTTGTTGTAGATCTTGGCATAATCGACATACTCGCTGTTTGTACCCCAGTCGAGGTTCCTGTAATCGGAATGCTTGAGCAGACCTTCACCGTACAGCGTATCGAGGTCGATAAGGTAAGGATTTCCCGCAAATGTCGAGAACGACTGATACGGCGAGTCACCGTAGCTTGTCGGACCTACCGGCAGGATCTGCCAGTACTTCTGACCTGCACCTTTCAGGAAATTGGCAAAGTCGTAAGCGTCCTTTCCGATCGTACCGATTCCGCAGCGAGTCGGAAGAGATGTAATGGGCATAAGAATGCCCGCAGCTCTGGACATTAAATTCACACCTTTCATGCTCCGCGTGGATCACGGATAATAATTTTGATATTAGACAGCCGCGGCAGTGCCGCGAAGCAGGCGGATCGATACTCTCTCACGACAAAAACCGATACTCGCCCATATAATTGTATTTTAACATAAAACTGTGTGATAAGCAAGTGTTTAATGCAAAAATAGAGAAAAATAATTACAAAAACACGTCTTTTGACACTATATATATGTAGATTTTTTTAAACTTTCCGACACATATATGATTGAAAGGCACAGAAATAAATTATCAATGTTACACAAAAGTGATAATTATTACTATAAATATCATAAAAGTGAGTTTTCAACGTGTATGAAGCACAAGCTGCTCCATTTCAGCGAGGCTGTTGGTGTGAGAATGACAGCAGCGTTTCAGCGCCGTCAAAACAAAAGCGACGGGCGTTTTTCTTTTCCCTCATATCCGGCAAACACCCCCGGCACTGAACCGAGGGTGTCATTTGAAAAATAATCAGAACAAGCCCGAGATAACGCCGTTTTCGTCAACGTCGATCCTCTCTGCTGCGGGTGATTTCGGAAGTCCCGGCATTGTCATAATAGAGCCTGTGAGAGCTACTATGAAGCCTGCTCCCGCAGAGATCTTCAGTTCACGTACAGTGACCGTAAATCCCTTCGGAGCGCCGAGCTTTGAAGGATCGTCCGACAGGCTGTACTGTGTCTTCGCCATGCAGACGGGAAGCTTGTCATAGCCGAGAGCGTTGATCCTGTCAAGCTGCTTCTTTGCCGCTGCCGTGAGGGTCGCTCCGTCACCGCCGTAGACCTTCTTTACTATATTGTTTATCTTCTCTTCGACCGTCTCGTCAAGCTCATAGCTGAACTTGAAATCCGGAGTTTCCTCCTCGCACAGACGGACTACCTCGCGCGCAAGCTCTATGCCGCCGTCTCCGCCGTCTGCCCATACGGTCGAAAGTCTGACATTAACTCCAAGCTCTCTGCACTTGCTGATGATAAGCTCGATCTCGGCGTCCGTATCCGTCGGGAAACGGTTGACGGCAACGACAGACGGAAGACCGTAAACGTCCTTGATGTTCGAGACGTGCTTGAGCAGATTCGGGATACCCTTTTCGAGAGCCTCGAGGTTCTCCTCGGCAAGCTCTGTCTTGGCAACGCCGCCGTGCATTTTGAGCGCTCTGACAGTCGCAACGACAACAACAGCCGACGGAGTAAGACCTGCGTAGCGGCACTTGATGTCAAGGAACTTCTCGGCTCCGAGATCTGCGCCGAAGCCTGCTTCCGTAACAGCGTAATCGCCGAGCCTGAGAGCCATTTTTGTTGCGATAACGGAGTTGCAGCCGTGTGCGATATTGGCGAACGGACCGCCGTGAACGAGAGCGGGCGTACCCTCGAGAGTCTGAACGAGATTGGGCTTGAGCGCGTCCTTCAGAAGAGCAGCCATTGCGCCCGATGCCTTGAGGTCGCCTGCCGTAACGGGCTTTTCGTCGTATGTATAGCCAACGATCAGACGTGACAGGCGTTCTTTAAGATCCGTGATCGAATTTGCAAGACAGAGAACAGCCATGATCTCGCTTGCAACAGTAATGTCATAGCCGTCCTCGCGCGGTACGCCGTTAACTCTGCCGCCGAGACCGTCCGTCACAAATCTAAGCTGACGGTCGTTCATATCCACGCAGCGTCTCCAGGTGATCCTGCGAGGGTCGATATTGAGCGAATTGCCCTGGTAGATGTGATTGTCGAGCATTGCGGCAAGAAGGTTGTTTGCAGCGCCGATAGCGTGGAAGTCGCCCGTAAAGTGAAGGTTGATATCCTCCATCGGAACGACCTGAGCGTATCCGCCGCCCGCAGCTCCGCCCTTGATGCCGAAAACAGGTCCGAGGGACGGCTCACGCAGCGCTACCATAACATTTTTGCCGATCTTTTTCAGACCGTCCGCAAGTCCGATCGTCGTTGTTGTCTTACCCTCGCCTGCGGGAGTCGGGGTGATCGCCGTGACAAGGATCAGTTTTCCGTTCGGTCTGTCACTCTTTTTAAGAAGAGAAAGATCGATCTTAGCCTTGTAATTGCCGTACTGCTCAAGATACTCGTCGCCGATACCGGCAGTTTCGGCGATCTCTCTGATATTTTTCATGTTGACCGACTGAGCGATCTCAATGTCGGATTTATACATTGTGAAGACCTCCGTTTTTAATAGAGTGTGGACTGTGGAGTGTGATGTGTCGGGATCGCTTCGCTCCTGTTTTTTGTAATACAGAAATGCGCAAGTCCGAAACACGGTGAAACCCTTTGCAAATCGTAAGCCTTCATCACGCTGAAATGAAAGCGCGAAGCGTTTCCGATACTATCCGTTATTCGTCATTCCACATTATTATTTAAGGAGACACTGATTAAAGCGAGTGCTCATATTGCGCCGTCAGATTTTCAGGCAGATTGCACGAAACGACCGCAGGAATAC
>ONIC01000149.1 GCA_900317815.1 uncultured Eubacteriales bacterium
ACCGACCGAGGCGGCAGCCGAGACTAAAGATGCAAGCAAGATGAGTGCTCAGTTCGTAGAACGTGATTTATTCAGTGGCTCCTTAAGTGTAACGCATTAAATTATTGTTAAAAATACCCCTCGGCGCTTCGAAACGCTGAGGGGCAGAATATCGGTATAAGCTTTACTGCAACAGAGTAAAATGTTCGGTTTAAAGAAGTATTGCAATAATCTTTCATTGACTAATATTGCAAAATATGATATAATACTAAGTGTAGTTTTGTAAAATGTAGAGACAAAAATGGTGCATTTTCTGCTTTCTATTGAAACAAGAAAACCGCACAATACCTGATCTCTCAGATATCGCACGGTTTGATCTGGCGCGCTGTGAGGGACTCGAACCCCCGACCTTCTGATTCGTAGTCAGACACTCTATCCAGCTGAGCTAACAACGCATCAACACTGTTTTTCAGTGCCTATATATAATATCACACTTTTTGGAAAAATGCAAGTGTTTTTTCAAAAAAATTCGATATCATCATTTCGGGCGAAAATCTTCAGACGAACGGTATATTCTTTTGTACAGTACCGATAATCAAAGTACAGCTTAAAAAGAAAGGTTCGTTTGAAATGCTCTACAGCTCGGTTTTCTCTGCAAATGTCAAAACAGCGGTGAAGGCGGTACTCATAGCATTTTTGCTGTGCGCACTTTTGTCAATGACGTCATTCGACGCTCTTTCGCGAGAGGTGTCTCAGGATATAGTCAGGCTCCATATACTTGCCGATTCGGACAGCGTCTGCGATCAGAATATAAAGCTCATGGTGCGTGACGCAGTGCAGTCTTACTGCTGCGGACTTTATCCCGATGGGTGTACAAAAGCTCAGGCGATAGGTATTATCTGCGAGAATATGCCCGGCATAACCTCGGCAGCGCAGAGCGTCCTTGATGAAAACGAAATTGACAGCACCGTCTCGTGCGAGCTTGTCAACACGTATTTTACAACGAGGCGTTACAGAGATTTTACGCTTCCTGCGGGGAAATATGATGCGCTGAAGATCAGTATAGGCAGCGGCAGAGGACATAATTGGTGGTGCGTGATGTTCCCTCCCGTGTGCGTGGCGGCATCCGATGCCGAGCTGTCCGACGTTCTCGATGACGGCGAAACACGGCTTGTAAGTGACGGCGTTGAGTATAAATTCAAATTGTACGAGATATACGAATGCTTCTGTGAGAAGCTGACAAAAAAGTGATAAAGGATGATAATATGATCAATCTTATCGAAGGACGCAGCGGGAGCGGCAAGACTTTCCTGCTGCAAAAAAAATGCGGAGAGCTTGCCAAAAACGGCGACGGCAAGCTGATCTACCTGATACCCGAGCAAAGCTCATTTGAGTGTGAGACGGCGTTTCTGCGTCTGCTCGGAGCAAAGGACGCAAGACGTGTGAACGTGCTTTCTTTTACGAGAATGTACTATTTCCTGATGAGGGAAACGGGCGGCAGCGCAGGCACTCCGATAGATGACAGCACCCGCAGGATAATTATGTCTTACACGCTGGAGGAATGTGCGGGTGAGCTGAAGACATACGACAAGCAGGCGGTGACTCCTCAATTTGCGGAAATGGCGGTCGGTGCGGTGAAGGAGCTTAAGCAGTGCGGTATAACGCCCGACCTGCTCCTTGAAAACGCAGGCGATGCGGCAAGTTCCGATCTCAAAAACAAGCTGCACGATATTTCGCATATTTACGAGCTGTTTAATGCGAATGTAAGACATAGCGGAGTTGACCCGTTCGATAATGATATGCGCCTTGAGGAGCGCATCCGTGAGACTCGTTTTTTTGACGGCTATACCGTTTTTGTTGATGATTTCACAGGCTTTACGGCGCAGCAGCAAAAGATAATTGAGCTGATTATGAAGCAGTGCAGGGATATGTACATATCGCTCTGCCGAGATCCGATTGAGAACGACGAGCTGTTTTTTACAATAAACCGCACAAGGGACAGATTGATCGCAAGCGCACAAAAAGCGGGTATCGCTGTCAAAACGCAGGAAAAGCTCTTGAAAAACCTCCGTACCGACAATGAAGCGCTGAATTTTCTGGAAGAGAATATCTACAGAAGATCGCCTATAGAGGACGAAGGTCCCGATATTGAAGCTGTAAAAAACAGCATAACTGCGGCAGAAGCGAGAGATGTATATGATGAGTGCGAATATATCGCGGCAAGGATATCTGATCTGGCTCTGTCGGGTGAGTGCCGCTGGCGGGATATAGCGGTAGTTTTCAGGAAGAGCGAAAAATATGACGGCATTATCGACGAGATTTTCGCAAAGCACGGGATACCGTTTTTTATGTCGAAGCCTCAGGCTGTGGAATCGAAACCTCTGATGAGGCTTGCTGTGTCGGCGCTTGAATCCGCACTCTTTCCAAATGACGAAAAGAAGCTGATCGACGCCGTTAAGACGGGTCTGATGGGCGTGTCGCCTTATGCGGCGGCTCAGCTTGAAAACTATGTATTTGTGTGGGATATACGAGGCAGGGACTTTTTCTCCGAGTTTACAAGTAACCCGCAGGGGTATACGGACAGATTTACGGAGCGTGACAAGCAGACACTCAAGCTGATTAATACAGCGCGTGAGCAGATAGCAGAGCCGTTTTCAAAGCTGCGGGACACTCTCTCCGAAGAAGACACGTTTGAGGCGAAGAAGATCTCGACTGCTCTTTATGATTTCCTGATCGACTGCAAAGTCGATGTTCTGCTGAGAAAGAGAGCCGATGAAGAAAACGAGTTTTCGCCCGAGGAGCTCAGACTCTGGGATGCACTCATGGATATACTCGGGAAGATGCACGACGCTCTCGGTGAGCGCAGGATAACGCTCAGAAGATATATCGAGCTGTTCAGACTCGTGATCGGCGGCATCGACATATCGGATATCCCGCAGACGATAGATCAGGTTCTTATCGGCACTGCCAACAGCGTTCGTTTTTCGAAGCCGTACGCTGTGTTTATCATTGGCGCAGCGGACGGAGAGTTCCCGCACGTCCCCGTTGCCGACGGTGTTTGGACCGACACGGAGCGCAAGGACCTTATAAGTCTCGGACTTCCGCTCTACGATTCCGTGGAGGATCTCTTCAGACAGGAGAAGTTCTTCGTTTACAATGCGGTATCTGCGCCCACCGACAAGCTTTACATAACGTATCCGAAGGGAACGCTGTCGGGCGGGGAATCGGAGCCGTCGTCGATATTTACGGAGCTTTTCCGCATTTTCCCCGAGCTTACACTTTTCCATACCTCACAGCAGTCCATGCTCGACAGACTGATAGGCGAGCGTTCGGCGTTCGAGCTATACGCAGAGAGTTTCTCAAGGGAAGGGAACACCGCCTTTACAAAGGCGCTCGAGGAGTATCTGTCCGACAGCGTTGAGTACGGCGACAGGCTTGCAAGCCTCGGCGCAGACATAAAGAACCTTTCGGCTCATATCTCAGACAGCAGCATCGTTACCCGGCTTTTCGGCAGGAACAAGCGCCTTTCGGCGTCACAAATCGAGAATTTCTACAAATGTCCGTTCAAATATTTCTTAGGCTACGGGGTGCGTCTGACGGATCGCCGCAAAGCGGAGCTTGACTCGCTCGTATACGGAAATCTGCTCCATTATATTATGGAGAAGGTTATAAAAGAATACAAAAAAAGGAACTATGAGCCGTTTTCCGATGAGGAGCTTGAAAAGCTGCTCGATGATCTTTTGCAGCAGTATCTTATCGAAGAACTCGGCGGCGCAGATGGTAAGTCGGAACGCTTCAAAAAGATATACAGCCGCACGAAAAAACGCATCTGGAGAGTGCTTTTGAATATGTTTGACGAGCTTTCGCGGACTGCGTTTCGTCCTGTTGACGCAGAGCTTGAGATCGGACGTTCGGAGGACGGACTGCGCGATTATGTGGTAGAGACAAGCACGGGCGCAGAGGTGCGCATTAACGGCAAGATCGACCGTGTGGATATTATGGACAGCGGCTCAGAAGGCTATGTTCGAGTGATCGACTACAAGACGAAGGGGAAGGAGTTCGTCAAGGAAGAGGTGGTTTACGGGCTTAATCTTCAGATGCTCATCTACCTTGCGGCGATAGTAGAAAACGGCGAGGAGCGCTACGGCGAGAAGCTGTTGCCGGCAGCCGTATTTTACATGAGAAGCGACATGGGAACCATCAAAGTTGAGAGCGATAAAGCCGATATTGCTTCATTAGATAAAAAATTCGAAGATAAGAAAAAGAATGATCTGAGCCTTGACGGTATCTTTGTTGACAACGAAATAATAAGCAGCGGACTTGATAAAGGCAGTGTGAAAGGCAAGAAAAACAACTCGGTGAGTATGGACGGACTGCTTGCGTTTATAAACTGCGTAAAGGACAAGATCCGATCCATGAGCGACAAGCTCGACCGAGGCGAGTTCGAAGCTGTACCGACCGGGGCGTTTACTTGTGATTACTGCGAATTCAACGATCTGTGCAGGCACGAAAAGAGCGACCGCAGAGTTGTTATCTCAAAAGAAGATGCAACGGCAATACTCAAGAGTTATGAAGAGACGAATGAGAAAGGAGGAGAGGAAGATGAGTGAGACCAGATGGACTGATGCGCAGCTCGATGCGATAAATGCGCGCTCGGGTCCTCTGCTCGTTTCGGCAGCGGCAGGCTCGGGAAAAACGGCGGTACTTGTGCAGCGAGTCATTGAGATCATCACAGACAAAGAGTCACCCGTGGATATAGACCGCTTCCTCGTGGTAACATTTACGAGAGCGGCGGCGGGAGAGATGAAGCAAAGGATAGCGAAGGCTCTCTCCGATCTTCTGAAAGACGATCCGTTCAATAAGGCGCTTATCAGGCAGCAGCTTTTGCTCCCGAAGGCACAGATAAGCACGATAGACAGTTTTTGCAGCTCGCTGGCTAAGGAGTTTTTCCATGTCCTCGATATCCCCGCAGATTTTCGCATTATAGACGAATCCGAATCGGGTCTGATGATGACTACTGCGCTCGATAACGTTTTCAATAAGATGTACTCGTCGGACCGTATGGATTTCGATGCCCTTGCGGAGGCATATTCCGACGCTCACGATGATAAGACTCTCCGAGATACGGTGCTCAAGATCTACGCATTTATGAATTCGCAGCCGTTTCATAAAACATGGATCAAGGAGAAGCTTGCCAATTACGATGTGGAAGGAACAGAATCTCCGTTCCAAACGGTATGGGGAGAGGAGCTTCTGAAGTATATATCGCTTGCCGTAGAGTTTGCAAAGCAGCAGGCACAGCGGACTCATGAAAAAGCGTGTCTTGAGCCGATGTTTGAAAAAGCACAGGAAATTACGGAGAATGAGGTCGGTATGATATCCGAGTTCTCCGACTTGATAAAGATCGGTGACTGGGACGCCGCTCGTAAATTTTTATATGATCTCAAATTTGACAGAATGAGCTTCAGTGGCACCAAAGGGAAGAACGCTACCGATGAGCGGATAAGGCTCAGCAAGCAGATAACGGCGAACCGGAAAGAGTATAAAGATATTATCAATGAGAAGCTAAAGCCACTTTTTGCGAAGGACAGCAGCTCGTTTATGCAGGAGATAGAGTCACTTCGCCCTACGGTAAGTATGCTGTTTGAACTCGTCGATGCGTTCTCGGAGGAATACAGCCGTCTGAAGCGTGAAAGAGGCGTTGCCGACTATTCGGATCTCAGCCAGTGGACGCTCAGGCTGCTTGTCAGAGAAACGGAGAACGGTATCGAGCCGACACGGGAAGCAAAGCAGATAGCCGGGCGTTACGATTTCGTTATGGTAGACGAATATCAGGACGCAAATATGATCCAGGATATTATCTTTAAAGCGGTCAGCGATAATGACAGGCGGCTGTTTGTCGTGGGCGATGTCAAGCAGAGTATCTATCGTTTCCGTCAGGCGATGCCCGAGATATTTATCGGCAGAAAGGACAGCAGCTTCCCTTATAACAACGCTGCTCCTGTCTATCCGGCAAAGATCAATCTCGATGCAAATTTCCGAAGCAGAAAAGGCGTTACGGAATGTGTAAACTACGTTTTCTCGAAGCTTATGTCGAGAGAGATCGGCGAGCTTGACTACACGAAAGAAGAAGCTCTCGATCCGAAGGCGAACTATCCCGATGAAGATCGAGCCGCAACTTCCTTTCATCTGATAGAGACGGGAGATCTGAAGGACGATGACAAAACGGTGGCGGAGGTTCGGTATATCGGCGATCTTATCAAGAAGATGATGAAGAGCGAGACCGTGACCGAGAACGGGATCGAAAGGGCGCCCGTGCTTTCCGATTTCTGTATACTGTTGCGAAGCGATAAGGCGAAAACGCAAATATATATAAGAGAGCTTATGAAGATGGGTATTCCGTCTGTCAGTGAAAAGGGCGGCAGCTTCTTTTCTCAGCCCGAAATAAGGCTGATGCTCTCTCTGCTGCGCGCTGTTGACAATCCCGCGCGCGATGTCCCTCTTGCGGCAGCGCTGTTAAGCCCGATCTTCAATTTTTCCGCCGAAGAGATAGCTGCGCTTCATGCAAAATATCCGATGTCGGGCTTGTACGAGATCATGCTGCTTGAAGCATACGGCGAAGAAGAGGAAGAGAGCCTGTGCCGTGAAAAAGCGCTTTCATTCTGCGAAATGTTTGACGAGCTTCGCTCCTGTGGCAGCAATATCACCGCAGACGAGTTTATCAGGCGTATTTATAATGAAACGATGCTGCCCGAGATCGTTCGCTCGGGTGAGGACGGCGAGTTCAGACAGAAAAATCTCAGGCTGCTGCTTGAATACGCAAAGCAGTTTGAGGAGTCGGGTTTTCGCGGTGTCAGCGGATTTATCGGCTTCTTCGACAGACTTGCTCAAGAGGATAAGGATCTTAATGTGGCGTCGAGAGTCGGCAGCGGCGCGGAAAATGCAGTAAAGATATGTACAATACATAAGTCCAAAGGTTTGCAGTTCCCGTTTTGTATAGTCTCCGATCTCGTTCACAGATTTAACACCCGTGATTCTAATGAGGATGTAATTCTTCATAACAGGATAGGTGTCGGGGTCAATTGTATGAACTTCGAGAAGATGTACTATTACAAGGGTATCACCCGCACAGCGGCAGAAAAATCTGTGAGGATGAGTATGATCTCGGAGGAACTGAGAATACTCTATGTCGCTATGACAAGAGCGAAAGAGCGACTGATACTTACAGCGGCTGTCGATGATGTTCATGATACGATCGTTAAAACTGCGGGCAAGATAGTATGCGTTGACGGTAAGATAGCGCCGTATTTTGTTTTATCGGCAAATACTTTCTGCGAGCATCTGTTGAGCTGCCTGCTTATCAGCCGCTCGGGTCAGAAGCTCCGCGATATGTACGGGCTTGACGTGTACGTTGATGAGGACGACACGAGCCGCTGGGATATCGTTCTATACGAGCGTGAGACAGAAAATAATGCGCCCGAAAAGAAGGTCGCGGAAGAAAAGAGCGAGATAGAAGCGCTTGAAGAAACGGCGGAAGTATTGCAGGAGAACGACGAAGAGGAAGAGCCTCAGCCGTGTGAAAGCGAGATAGAAGAGCAGCTCGGACTGATAACAGGAAGACTTCAGCGCAGGTATAAGTATGCGAAGGCGTGTTCGCTTCCCGTAAAGGTAGCGGCATCGGCTGTTGCGGAGCGAAACAGCGGCAATCTGTACGGCGCAGTAAGCCGCCCGTCCTTTATGAATGAGGGCCGTCTTACCGCCGCTCAGAAGGGCACGGCTCTGCATACATTTGCGCAGTACTGTGACTTTGAGAAAGCACGGATATCTGTTGACGAGGAGAAGGCACGACTTGTCAGCGAGGGATACCTTTCGCAGGCTCAGGCGGATTGCATACCGAACGAGAAGGCGGAGCGGTTCCTGCATTCTTCGATGCTTGACGAGATGATGAGCGCACAGATGCTCGAGCGGGAGTATCAGTACATGGCGGAGATCCCCGCAGGTCTTGCCGACCCTTCTCTGCGTCCGCCGTATTCGGACGAGAGGATCATACTCCAGGGCGCGATAGACTGCCTGTACGAGCTTGACGGCGAGCTTGTAATAGTCGATTACAAAACAGACCGCGGCAAGACTGCCGACGAACTGGCGCAGCATTATTCACCGCAGCTCAGGCTTTACAAATATGCGGCGGAGCAGATCTTCGGCCGTGAGGTGTCGAGGTGTGTGATCTATTCTTTCGAACTGGGTGAGGAGATCGAGCTTGATCTATAGGAAAACTCCGGGCGGCATCTAAGGAGCCACTGATTAAATCACGTCCTTCAGACTGAGCACTCATCTTGCTTGCATCTTTAGTCTCGGCTGCCGCCTCGGTCGGTGCTTCTCGCCTGCGGCGAGAGATCTCCACCGGA
>ONIC01000050.1 GCA_900317815.1 uncultured Eubacteriales bacterium
GTATCCCAAAGCTCGTCCTCAGAGATATTCGGCGCTGCGATCCGGATATTTGACAAAATGCTGCCCTGAAACAGTCTGCCGTTTTGCTCGACAACGCCCGTGTTTTTGCGAAGCAACTGCGAGGGTATGTTGTTTATATCGTTTCCGTCGTAGTAGACCGCGCCCATTCTCGGCTTTTCCAAGCCTGTCATAAGACGGATAAGCGTGGATTTCCCGCAGCCTGTTGTGCCGACAATGCCGACGTAATCGCCTTTTTTGATTTTTAGATTAATATCTCGCACAACGTCGGGTGTGTCGTCTCTGTATCTGAAATAAACGTGAGAAAGCTCGATCTCGCCGCTTATCCTTTTATCTGTCGTTTTGGTAAAGGACGATTCCGTCTCCGTGTTAAAGATCGGGCTTACAAGCTCGACCATTGGCTTTATCATAGCGACCTGCTGTGCCGACTTCGTCAGCTCGATCAGTGCGCCGGACAGGAAACCGTACAAAACAAGGAATGAGAAAAAAACTGGCACGGCAGTATTTGTGTAATCCTGATAAGCGTAAATAGTAATTACAGCATACATTTCGAGCATACCGAGAAAGCTCACGACCGTCGGAGCGATCTTAATAAGCGTAATGCTGCGCTTCGGCGTGTATTCAAGAGTGGCTCTTTCCGCAAAAGCACGCCCCCAGCGAGCAAATGCCCTCTTTTCGGAGTTCGTAAGGCGTATCTTTTGAATGCCGAGTATGGTGTCATATGTTATGCCGTTCTCTTTGGTGTAGGCTTCAAGCCGTTGTGAAATCAGCTTCGTGTTGAGAATTATCGACGAAAGATAGATAATACCGGTAAACACGCTCACAAAAACGACCGTGTGAGTAAACTGACTGAAATTTTTAACCGTTCTGTTAAGGCATGTCACGACAAGTATCAGGACAAACGCAGTACTTGACAATGCTTCAACGGTCATTTCCGTAAGGTTACCCAGCATATCTATTCGTGAAGCGAGGTTACCGGGGCTGTACTTTTCAAAAAAGCTCCTCGGCAGATTGAGTAAACGCATCATGCCAGCTGCCTGTATTCGGTAGCCTGCTTTCACGCTCATTTTTTTCGTGACTACATCTTTTTGAAGGTCGATCAGATAACTGCCCAAAACGATACCGACAAACCAACTGCACGCCGCTGGAAGAAGCTGCACCTCTTCAGTCGGAACAAGCGTTGAAAAAATCGACTGCGTTATCACAGGAATATTCAAGGAAAGGTTTATCGAGATCACGCAAAGGATAAGCCAAAGCAAGCTGTCGGAACGGCTCATAAACTTAGCTATGTACTGCAAAAGCCTTGCTATCGTAAATTCCTTTTCGGGAAGCGGCTTGTAAAATACCAGTGCATTTTCTTCAATAATGTAGCTGTTATGTTTATCGACCTTTACATATTTCTTGATCTCGCCGTCATAGAAGCGATAGCCCGATACTGCGCCGGGAATGAGTGTCACAAGCTTTCCGCTTGCTTTTAGTTTTGCTACCATAACTCCGCAGGCGTCGTTGTACCAGTCACCTACAAGCCGCACGCTTCTGTGCATTATACCATAAGGCGCGCAGGCGTAGTCTATTTTCTCCTTAACGTCCTTGATATCATCGGGAATTTTTGCGGGCTTTTCGCCGAAGTAGCGGAGCAGTTCGTTCACGGCATTTTCTTCGATACGGTCACGGCTTTGGTACTCAAACGGGGTGTCATCGCTCATGACGGAGCGTGAAATATCAACGAATGCGTCGAAGAGATCCTCCTGATCGTACCTATGCCGCTGTTTGATCTGTGATTCTATGAAGCTCATTTACTCACCTACTCATTTGATACAAGCTCGTTGTAAAAGCCGTTTTTTGCGATAAGCTCCTCGTGCGTACCGCGCTCGGCGATCTCGCCGTTTTTGAGGAGTATTATCTCGTCGCAGTCGCGTATGGTCGAGAGCCTATGCGCTATGATGATCCTTGTAATGCCTCTGTCGGCGATATTCTTCATCACGGCATCCTCCGTTTTGGTATCAAGTGCGGAGGTGGCTTCGTCGAGGATAACGATAGTAGGATCACCGGCAAGAGCACGGGCGATCTCTATCCCCTGCGTTTGACCGCCGGAGAAATTGCTGCCGCCCGGAGAGATCTCGGCGTTGTAGCCTCCGGGTCGGCGCATTATCATATCGTGAACACCCGCGTCACGCGCTGCGAGTATCATGTCATAGCTTTCTATCGAGCGATCCCACATTCTGATGTTTGATGATACAGAGCCTGTGAACATTATCACATTCTGGTCTATAACGGCTATCGACGCCGCAAGTCGGCTTCTCGGTATCTCCGATCGGCTCACGCCGTCGAAAAGTATCTCGCCGCGCCATGGAGCGTACAAGCCCGAGATCAGTTTGCCTATCGTGGATTTGCCGCAGCCCGACGCGCCCACAATGGCAAGGCTCTTCCCTGCTTCGACCTTGAAGCTGATGTTGTTGACTATCGGCGCTTTCAGCCTTGAGTAGCCGAAGGTAAGGTTCTTTACCTCTATATTTCCGCTGAGTTTTTCGTGATCGGTCAGTTCTGTGTTTTCGTCAATATCGTCACCCTGTGTCAAAGGGGCGTCTTCATACTCCATAACGTCGTCAATGCGCTCAGTCTTTCTTTGAAGCTCCTGCAAGATCTGACCAGATTCTATAAGCGAATTTACAGGCGACAAAAACGATGCGAAAAAGCCCTGAAAAGCTGTGAGCATTCCGACGGTGAACTCACCCTTGATCACAAGAAATGCCCCGATAATGATAATGAATGCATTTGAAAGCTGAGAGATCAGCTTCGGCAATGTGCCGCCATAGATTTCCAGATTGTGAATTGAGATTCGTCCGCCTGTCACATTCGCAAGCATACCCGACCACTTTTCAAACCACGTAACTTCCGCACCGCACGACTTGATAGTGTTAATCATGTCTATGCCAGAAGCCGTCATGCTGAAAAGCGAACCTTCGTCCTTCATCAGCACTCTGGAATATCCTATGCGCCTGCGTGTAACGATCATGGAAACGAGTATATTCAGCGCAACCGATATTAAGCAGATCAAAGCAAGCAAGGGGCTGTACCTGATCATAAAGGCGAGATAAAACACCATCGCCGCCGTATTCATGAGTATCGGGGCTACCGTTTCTATAAGTATTCTCGACACCTCGCCGTTGTCGCTCTGGCGCTGTTGGATATCGCCTGCAAGGCGCTGTGAGAAGAAGCCTATCGGCAAATGAAGCAGCTTCCACATGAAGCTCGTGCTTCCAAGTATAGCCATTTTGCCGTCTATTTTCAGCAGATACACAGCTTTTATCCATTCTGCTACGATGGAGATAACTCCGACTGTGATAAACACAGCAATAAGTTTAATAAATAATCCTGCGTCAAAGGAGCGGTAAAGTGAGTCGGTAAATTGTTCGGTTATCTCCGGGTTGATTATGCCTGTCAAGGTAGCTATTACAGAAAGCATTACCGCCGCTGCAAGAGCTGAGACTGAACCTTTCAGACGCTTGAAGGCAAATTGCAGGACGCTGTTTTTATTTCCCGTTGGCGTAAATCTTTCCGACGGCTCAAAGAGCAGACACACGCCCGTGAATGATCTGTCAAATTCCTCTGCAGATACGGAGTATTCACCGAGCGCGGGGTCGTTGATATATGCCTTGCCGCCACGGAAGCCTTTCAGAACAACGAAATGGTTCAGATTCCAATGGATAATGCAGGGGAATTCGCCCTCATCACGCAGTTCGTCAGGTTCGAATCTGTATGCACTCGCTTCAAGTCCGTAA
Organism: uncultured Eubacteriales bacterium; assembly: GCA_900317815.1. GTDB lineage: Bacteria > Bacillota > Clostridia > Oscillospirales > Acutalibacteraceae > RUG592. Next base: position 3,801 of record ONIC01000050.1, read on the forward strand.
AGTCTCGCCGCTTTAAGGATATTTACAGCCGTTGAGCCGTCTCTTGAAATATCACAGTCCTCTCGTATTTTTTCGAGCGGTATCCACTTTCCGTAGTAAGCGAGTATCATTCCGAGAGACGCCGCGCCGCACTCCACCATTTCCATCTGCATTATCACGGGGACTTTGGCAACGTCTTTGAGCAAAGGCTTTTTCATCGTACGTTTTCTCAAGCTATCACCTCTATTGTTTCTTTAGGTGTAAGTATCGACGCAAGCGCAATACTACTGTTTACATAAACTATGTATGCGTGCTGCCTGCGGCCGCTTGACCGCTGTTTCGGATAATAGCTGTGTATACTCCGTCGGGCAAATCTGCTTTAAACTTCACCTCGTAGACCCATTCGCCGTAAAAAAGCTCTCCCAGATGAGCGGCGTAGCGGTTGGAATCATCCGTATATTCGATAGGTTCTTCCGAGATCGAAATGAAATCGCTGAATGTATCCTGCGCGTCATAAACATAAAGTTCGACATCACCGTTAAGATCATCGAAAGCCTTTTTATCGTTCTCTTTGAGCCAGCAAACGATCTCGCCGTCCTTAGCAATGCCCACGGTGGCAATCCGAACCACTTGATTTTCAAAAACCGTCCATACAAGAATATTCAGAAGAACGATTATCATGGCGGCAAGGATTACCCAAATCTTTGGGTTCATTATCTTTATGTATCTGTCAAACTGATCAGGAGATGTCAGCGTATCCATATACTTATCCCGAAAAACCTTTTTTGCCAAAGAGGTCACTCCCTTTTATTAATTAAGCATAAACTCA
>ONIC01000113.1 GCA_900317815.1 uncultured Eubacteriales bacterium
GGACAGTATTCGTGCGGTTTTTTCAAACAATTTGCCTAAAAATCTGACGGCGCAATATGAGCACTCGCTTTAATCAGTGTCTCCTTAGGAATCAGCGGAATACAGCAGCACAATTTAGCAGGCGGATGTATTGTCTTCTATCAATGTAATAGATATTGATACTATTTAAATTTTATGATATAATTAATTCACTGAGAATACGAAAAACCATATCGGAAACACAGACATTATCGCTTGTTAGAGTGATATCTGAGAGTGGGGGAGTGATTGTTAATGTTTACAGCGGAAGTTACAGAACAATTGAAATACTATGTTTATCGTTTGATAGATCCACGCAATGGTCAAACATTTTATGTAGGCAAGGGAAAAGGCAATCGTTTGTATGCTCATATTAACGATGCATTGAAGAATTTTGACGGTGAATCATATATAGATAAAGATGAAGATGAGATCTCCGCAAAAATAAAAATAATCAGAGAGATAAGAACTGCCGGACTTGAAGTGATTCACGTTATTCAAAGATATGGGATGACTGAAAACGAAGCGTTTGAAGTAGAAGCAGCATTGATTGACTGCTATGCAGGACTTACTAATTTACAAAGCGGACATTATTCGGATCGTGGCGTGAATAATGCAGAGGTTTTGCAGCGTGAGTTATCGTATGAAGAGTTTGAAGATCAGCCAGATTTAAAGTATTGTATTATTAAAATAAATAACTATTGGATCAATGATCGCGGAAACATTTATGACACGGTCAGAATGCACTGGAAAGTGAATTTAAATCGAGTGCAAAAGATACCCTATGTTTTAGCCTCTCATAACGGCGTGATCGAAGAAGTTTACAAGGTCGATAGGTGGTATAAGGCAGAAGATGTTCCCGGCAGATGTATGTTCGAAGGTACAGTTGCCTCTGATGAAATACGCAATCTTTTTGTAAAGAAAAGACTTCCGAAAAGGTATATAAAAAAGGGCATGGCGTCACCTGTCCTTTACCATGATTGAATACATCAACGCACTAATTCAGTCTGATGTTTATATATCGTTGGAATAACTTTTGTCAACTGTTGATATACTTACTGATTTGTGCTACTATAAAAGAGAAAGAAATAGAAATCTCTCATTAAGGTGTTGTAAAATGGATCAAACAGTTTTACGCCGGAAAATTATATCCGGTGTTTTAGCTGCTTCGCCGGTCGGTGTGTCATGTATATGGGCGTTTACCGCAAATGAGAAGAATGATATCCCGAATGTTACGTCTGATGTGACAGCTGCATAATAATAATTGATACGGATACAGCGGGTGATGATGCAGCTGCATTGATAATTGCCGCAAAAACACAGAATTTTGCGATCCCGTATTCCTGACCGTAAATATGTTTATCAACCGTGCTTTCCGCAATTAAGATCATTATATTATTGAGAAGGCTTGTACCATGAAAAAAATCGTTTCCTTGATATTGACGGCTGTTACAGTTCTCTCCCTGCTCACTTCCTGCGGCGATACGCTCAGGGTGGACAGCGACGAGGATCATCATATACTGTACTTTAAAGATAAAGATAAAAGCGATACCGTCATTGCTACATTCTTTAACAGCGACAGCGAAGAGAGCGAGGATGTCCCCATGAGCAGGATAGGTGAGGACAGCGACTCATATACATATTTCTGTGAGGGAAACTGCGCTGAATACAATATGGCTTATGTCACCTGCGACGGCAAGAGCTCACGTTTCTTTTCCTTCAATAAATGTGTCAGCGGCTGGTATAATTCCGATCTCGGATTTTTGCCCTACACGGAAGGAGAAGAGATAAACTACTACCCCGAATTTGAACATATTGACTTTCCCTTCAACGGATATACCAAGACTGTCCACATCTGGAAGCCGAAGGATTACGATCCGGACTCCGATGAAAAGTATGCGGTGATCTATGCGCTTGACTCACAGTGGATGGTCAATCTTGCAAAGCTTGGTCAGACTCCCGATGACTGCCTTAATCTCACCGTGCAGGCAGAGAGTATGATGGCGACAACAGGGTATAAGGCGATCATCGTTGCGGTGGACTGTTTCGGCAATATGGGAACGTATAACCGCGATAATGAAATGGTGCCTGATATCGGAGCGGAGACCACGGAATACTATAAGTACGAAAGAGTGGGCGCTGCTTTTTCGGATTTTATCGTCGAAACTCTTGCTCCGTATGTTCGTGAGAATTACAATGTGTATGACGATCCTCGCCACACTGCTATCACCGGTCTGTCACTAAGCGCTCTGGAAGCGTTCTACATTGCAGTGGAGCACCCGGATCAGTTTGGTACTGTGGGTGCGCTGTCGCCTTCATTCTGGATCTATGACGATGAAGGCTGGGTCAATTATCTTAAATCAAAGAGCTTCAAAGACGATGTTACCTTTGTTTATCTGTATACAGGCGGTGCAGGCTGCGACACAGACCCCCATGTCACGCAGATGTATAACAGGCTCAAAAATATGGGTTACCCTTCGGATAAGTTGACGCTTCACTACTACGAATGGGGTCAGCACGGCGACTCATACTGGAGAGGTGTTCTGGCGGAATTTCTGGAGGCTGTTGTTTACGGCAGTGTAGCGCCATTGGATAAATGATCTGAATATGCGGTCGATTAGCGGGTCTTCCTTCGGGCAGACCCGTTTTTTGTGTGATACAAAACTATTCCGCTCGGAAGTCTTGCGAACAATCATCGCAGTCGTTTTATATTTCAATGATACAAAAACGCTCTGTTGTTTCCGAAAAGAACAAAAACTATTGAAAAGTTTACAATAATCTGTTATAATAATCTTAAAAGTTGGTTAGATGAAATAGAAATTGAGCGGACCTGAGCTATGAATAAAAAAATAATGTCTCTCCAAAAGAGTATAAATATTAAATCCACTCTGCTTTTTGCTGCGTTTATGCTTTTGCAGCTTGTCGTTTTGCGTATGGCAAACGGCGCAGGGCAGGGATATCTCTCCGCTGCCTGGCGGGACAGAGTATACCTGGTTATACAGATGGTTGTACTTACAGGTATCAGCTTGTATATTCTTCTTCACAGGCTGATCGCAAAAAAGATCGGCAGCGGCGGTATGTTTTCCGCAGCAGCGGTCTTATGCGCTGCGTTGGCGGAGATGATGCTGTTTATGCGGGAAAACTCGGCGGCTTATCTTGCGATATCTGCGGCAGCGGTGCTCTGTCTGGGGTTCGTCTGCGGCGCAGTATATCTGAGAATGTCTCAGCTTATACAAGAAGGTGCTAAAGCTGGAGTGTGTATCGCCGTCGGCTATTCGTTCGGTATCGCTTTGCAGTATATGTTCCAGCTTCGTTGGACGGTCAGGCCTGTTGTGGCGCTGCTGCTGCTCCTCTGTGCGGCGGCATTGGTATTTTGTTTTTTGCAAAAGGAGCAGGGCGGGGAAGAAGCAGAGCGCAAGTCCGAAGCAGCCCTTCGTTCAAATCCGCTATTCTTCTGTTTTATCACCTTTGCGATGCTGGTGTTCACCAATTTCTATAATATATATATCCACCATTTGCAGGTCGCATCGAATTATACCGAATACAGCGTCTATACTTGGCCGCGGCTGCTGATGATACCCGCTATGATTTGGACGGGACTTGCAGCTGAGAAAAAAAGCGGCAGGCTTCTTCCTGTCTGCTGTCTGTGCACTGTGACGCTTGCGATGCTCACCGCCGTGCTTGGGGGGAGCGATAAATATCTGCTCGGAATGTGCCTGTACTATATTGCAATGGCAGCCGTTGTGGGCTACTATCATGTAACCTTCCTGCGTATAGCTCAAAGTACAAAAGCTCCTGCGCTATGGTCTGTCATGGGACGAATGCTTGACAGCGCGTTCGTCATAATCACATTTATACCGGGATATTCATCACTGTCGGGGGCGGCGGCGCTTTCTCTGGACATAGCAGCGCTCTGTATTACGATCGTTCTTATGGCAATAAACGGAGATCTTGCCTTGAACACGACTGCGGCTGTGCCCTCTGAGCCTGACGATCCGTTCCCGAAGATCGCAGATCTTTATGGGATCACTCCGAGCGAAATGAAGGTGCTCAGAGAGCTGGTTCTAACCGATGATAAGCAGGATGTCATAGCTCTTCGGATCAATATTTCCGTAAGTACCCTTCGTCATCATATTACTTCTATCTACAAAAAGACAGGGATCTCTTCAAGAATGGCTCTCGGCAAATTAGTAGACGGTATTCAAAGACAATGACTAAGCTCCTCTCGTTGTGTTTCGGGAGGGGCTTTTGCTATTTCAAAAATTGGCTTGAATAAGCCAATAGCAGGTATATGCCATATCGCTTTTTTTGAAAATTGGCAGGAATATTCTATTGAATTGTCTATTCTTTGTATGATAACCTTTACTATGGAGAGGTGTATCAAAAGGCGGGCTGATCTCTTGCCCTTTTGGACACACACCGCAAAATACTTTCAAGAGGTGAATATTGATGAAACTAAAAAAGATCACAAGCCTGTTTTGCGCAGGCACACTGCTGTTCGGTTTTGCCGCCGCACCTGTCGGTCAGGCGAACGCGTACACTGTCGATGTTGAACAGAGCGGCGATACTGCACCTGTTATGCCGGATGAGGTGAAGGCTCGCTACGAAGAGGGGCGCAACCATTTGTTCAGCTGGGAGGACATAAAAGCCGAGAGCTACACTAATGTCCTTATTATGCCGGGAGATACGTTTGAGATACCGGTTAATGAAAAGGATGACGGGACTATCCAATACACGGGCAGCGGAAATACGGACGACAGCGGCAACATAACGAACGATCCGTTTCTTTTTATCGATTTATCGGACGATGATGTTGATTCAACCTACACGTCTGATGGCGCTCTCCCGAAAGGCTTTAAGATCACGGGTTCCGTAGATAATGTTGAATCACGTACATATAAGAAGTCATTTATAAGTTCGGGCAGCAATATCTCCGTAACCTTCTGTGAACAGTGGAAAAATAATACAAATTGTCCGATATATCTTATATATAAAGGCGGTGGAAGTGGTGAGCTGGGAGATTCCAACACCTATGAGAGGTATTTCCTTCAGGTAATATTCTACGCGCCGTACTATAGCATCAATTACAGATCCGCTATTGACGCTTCATACGGCTTTAACGATAAAGTGAAGCTTGAAGATTATTTCTGGCGGCAGGGTGATTTTTCCGATCTTTCTTTCCCCGATTATTACTGGATCACCGACACGGAATATACCTTTACGATTCCGAATCCGACATATCCCGGCAAGCATTTTGTAAAATGGGCTGACGAGAGCGGGTCTCTTGCGGGACTGGTTCAGACAGAGGACTATACGACTATTCCCGTTAAGTGTACGGTCACTAAGATTGGTTCAAGCTTTGGAGGATTTTCCGAATTCGGAAACACGTCTATTGCGCCAAAGTTTGCCGACGGCAGCACCATAACCTTCAACGGCAGCGGCGGTACGATAAAGGGCTATGACAAGTATATCGCCGAGATACCCGATTATGACGAAGGACAGGACGACTACGGCTACGCCCTTGAAGACTATGCGCCTGTAAAGGAAGGAGATACGTTCCTCGGCTGGTGCACTAAGGAAGACACATATTACGACAGTTTCCTCACAAAGGATGATGAGTCCGCAATATACGACAAGTTTTTCAGTAACAATTATTGGAGCAGAACTCCTGATATCGTTCTCTACGCAAAGTGGGCGAACAAAACGGAAGAAGACCTCGAGAAAAACGGCTGGGAAATCACCGACGACGGCACTCTTTGGCTGCTTGACAACAACGGTGCGAATTCCTGGGTAACGGCAAGAGAAGCCGACGATACACTTGCTCCGAAGGTGAAGAGCTTTAAGCTCGGATTCCGTGACAAGCAGGTTACATATCTGCCCGACGGCTGTTTCTACGGCTGCACAAATCTGGAAAGCGCGGAGTTTGACGACACCGTTACAGACTTCGGTTCGTCTGTATTCGAAAACTGTACGAGCCTTAAAACGGTAAAATTCGGTAAGAACGCAAGCGTTGGCAGGAGTGCGTTCAAGAACTGTCCGAACCTTGAAACGGTGACGTTTGCAGGCGCTCCGAGTTCTGTTTCTCAGACGTTCTTCTATGCGCCGTTTGACCTTCTTGTAAAGATAGAGGACGGCGATATCGACGGCTTTTATAATGCGCTTGGTGATAATGTATCGTATATATATATCGTTGAGGACGAAGTGAGATACCCGCTCACGGTCAACGGCGAGCTTATCACAGAGAACAACCTTACAGTTTCCTGCGGCGACGGTACGGCGACCTTTGATCCCGCAACAAATACGCTTACGCTCGAAAACGCAGAGCTGACAAAGACGCTTGTTGCTCATTCCGACATTTCGCTTCAGAACGCAGGCGTAGTTTCAATGCTGCCCGAGCTGAATGTTGTTGTCAAGGGTGAGCTGAATACTATCGAGATAGATCCGTTCTACGCTCAGGGTGATCTGAATATCACCGGCGAGGATGCGGAGATATCCGTTGAATCCTCATACAGCGGGAAGAGCTATGTTATCATTCGGTCAACAGGAAAGCTGAGCCTTGATAATATAACGATCAATGCTCTCCAAACTTACGGCGATGAGGTATATGTCGATAACTGCGTTCTCAGCGGAGGTCTTTCTCCCTCGTTCGATTCAAAAACTAAGGAGCTTGTAGTTAAAAACTCAACTGTAAAGCAGTATGAATCCGATAAAGGTACATATATTCCCGCACTCTACGCCGAAAAAGTGACGGTCGAAAACAGCACTCTCGAAAATGTGGAGCTTATGATACCGAACGGCACAGCTGTTATCAAGGACAGCATAGTTTCACTTGACAGCAGCAGCTATATCATCGGCAACACGGACGGCACTCTCAGCATCACAAACTCCACCGTGACGGGCACAGGCACGGTCAAAAACGGTATGACAGATATCTCCGAGGATAAGATCACACTCACCGACTGCGAGATCACCAAGGGCGGCTGGAAGAAGGCAGGCGAGTTTGAGATCCTTCCTGCGTCTTTGGTATCTCACGATATTGAGTATACGGTATCTCCGAGCATCGATAGTTGGTACAAGGTAATTGGCGGTGACTACACCGTTGTGATAAACCGTGAGGACGGCAGCGATATAGCGGGTACTCTCGATAAGCTGACGATCGACGGCGAAGAGGTCGGCGCACAGTACTATACCTTCTCCAACGAGGGCAAGTATGCGCTCATCACCATAAGTATGAATTATCTTCATACTCTTGCCGAAGATCGGCACAGTGCAGAGGCTGCGCTCTCCGACGGAACAGCGAGCTTCGAGATAGTTGTCTTCTTTGAGATCGACTACTCTCCCGCAGTAACCGATGAAAACTGGTATCAGGAAAACGGCAAGGATCTTACAGTCCCGATCTACCGTGACCCGGCAGACGGCGAGGATTTCTCGGAGCTTCTCAAGGAAGTATCCGTTGACGGAAATACGGTCGGCGAGAAAAATTACACAGCTTCTCTTAACGACAGCGCAAGTATAAACCTTACGCTCAAAGCTGATTATCTCAAAACTCTCGATGACGGCAGCCATGTTGTAACAGTAGTATTTGCGGACGGTGAAGGAGAGTTTGAGATCATAGTACATCAGACAGGCACAGCTACCGACACGGACAGCAACACCACTTCCGACTCGGACAGTGAAACACCGCCGTCGGACACAGACAGTGACACGCCCTCCGACACAGACAGTGACACGCCGTCGGACACAGACAGTGACACGCCCTCCGACACAGACAGCGACACCGACTATGATTTCAAGCAGGACGAAAATAAAGATTGGACTTCGGAACAAACAGACGGACTAACGCTTACCATTGAGAATGCCGATGAAAGTGCGCTGACCGGCATATCATTGAACGGTGAGCCGATCGATGAAAGCAATTACACCGTAGAACAGACAGACGGCGGTATAAAGATCACGCTCAGTCCGGAATTCCTTCAAACGCTCAGCTCGGGTTCGTATATGCTTACGGCAAAGCTTACGGACGGAACTGCGGAAACACAGATAACGATAAACGGCAGCAGCGAGCCGACAGGTACATACGGTGATATGGACGGCGACGGTCAGATCACGGCAAACGATGCTCTGGCGATACTTCGTGCAAGCGTTGGAATGGCAGATCTGGCAGACGAAGAGCGTGTAATAGCGGATGTTGACAATGACGGGGATATTACCGCAAATGATGCACTTGCGATCCTTCGAAACAGCGTAGGCATGGGCGATGATAATCTTGTCGGCAAGCCTGTGAGTGAGTAGATCCGCAGCGACTTTTTTAAAAGAATAAACAAAAAAGGTCTGTTTGAACTGATCCGGAATAAGACAGACCGTCTTTGACCAATAGCTTATGCAAAGCGACCGAGAGTGATCTTGGCCGCTTTTTGCTGCGAATATCCTGTTTATATAATCAAATTATAGGAATTTATCGCTCTTTTGCTCGGGTTTTTCTTGAAATTCTAAGATTTTCGTGGTATAGTTATTTCATACACTTATATTTTGTGCGGATTGGTTCACATTCACGTCGTGGTTAAAAACTCACTTTTTTGAAGATACGGTTTGGTCGGGTCGGTTGTATTTGTTTGGTTCTTTCCCAACACTTTTATAGGTTGGGATTGTGCGGTGTTATGGGGATATTTTTTCTTTAAAGGAAGTTTGTGATGAAAACAAAGGTTGATCTTAATAACAAGTCAATACTTGTAACGGGCGGCGCAGGCTTTATCGGCGCTAACCTTATCCTCAGACTTCTTGAAGAAACGACAGGTTCCACTATAATCAACATCGACAATGTAAATGATTATTACGAAACAAGTCTCAAAGAGTATAGGCTTGGTTTGATAGATAAAGCTGCCGAGAGCAGTAAAAGCAGCTATACATTTGTCAGAGGCTCGATAGCCGACAAAGAATTGCTGAAAACTTTATTTGATAATTACTGCTTTAATATAGTTGTAAATCTTGCAGCGCAGGCAGGTGTGAGATATTCCATAGATCACCCCGATGTATATATAGAGAGCAATATTATAGGCTTCTACAATATCCTTGAATGCTGCCGACATGATGAAGCTTTGGAGCATCTTGTTTATGCGTCAAGTTCTTCGGTCTACGGCGGCAACAAGAAGGTGCCGTTCAGCACAGAGGATAAGGTCGATAATCCTGTTTCTCTCTACGCTGCCACTAAAAAGAGTAACGAGCTTTTAGCACATAGCTACTCGAAGCTATATAACATTCCGTCAACAGGGCTTCGCTTTTTTACCGTTTATGGTCCCGCAGGAAGACCTGATATGTTTTATTTCTCTGCCACACATAAGCTGGTAAGAGGTGAAACGATACAGATCTTCAACTACGGCGATATGAAACGTGATTTTACTTATGTTGACGACATTGTTGAGGGCGTTATCCGTGTAATGAAGGGCGCACCGATGAAAGAAAACGGTGCCGACGGCCTGCCGATACCTCCATACAGTGTTTATAATATCGGCGGCGGCACTCCCGAAAATCTGCTTGACTATGTCAGCACTTTACAGGAAGAGCTTGTCAGAGCCGAAGTTCTGCCTTCCGATTACGACTTTGAAGGGCACAGAAAGCTTGTCGGTATGCAGCCAGGAGATGTTCCCGTAACGTATGCGGACAGCAAGGGCCTTGAAGATGACTACGGATTCAGACCACAGATAGGCATCAGGGAAGGTTTAAGAAAGTTTGCAGAGTGGTACAAAGGGTAC
>ONIC01000162.1 GCA_900317815.1 uncultured Eubacteriales bacterium
AATAAGCCATTTTTTAGCATTTTTAAAGCTCGCATTTTTGCTCTTGTTTGCTCAAAATACGCCTAAATAGTCGCCAAACAGTCGCCAAGCGGTCGCCGGAGAAATGCGTCTCCGATAATTCGCCCTTGTTCGCCCAAATCCGCAAGCAAATAAAATGACAGCAATGTAGCCATTGTAGGAAGTGTGCGTGTTAGTCTATACAAACAAATCGGTCATTTCCTGTGTAGTCGGCGGTGATTGTTTAAGCTGTTCTGTTTCGCCCCTGTTTACCCTATACGACGTTTTAACTTGCTCGTCGTGAAATTACCCTCTACGCCAAATCAAGCTATACACACGCTCATATTGTACCATAAATCAGCGTGTGAATTTGTCGAGATTTCGCCGTTGACTATATCGTTTAACAATGGTAAAATAATAATATAGAGATCATCGGGGGTGATGTGGAGCAGTGACGACTTTTACAGTCTTCACAGATATCTGCACAGAATGATACTCCATTACGACAAGAAGAAAGACGAGATCACACAGCTTGACATCGTGAGAATGTCGGAGAGGACAAAGGTGCTGCTCTACTGCATAATTCGGTACTATCACCTTGACACGCTGTTTGAGCTTGCAAATCTGCATGAGCTGATAAACTGCCGCCCTCTCTCCGAGCCGCTTGTACTCGGCGATCACGGGCTGAAAGAGGAAAATGTATACTACAGTATGAACGTACTGTTTTGAGGTGCTGTTATGATTGGAATTGAAGGAACGCTCGACGATTTCAACGCCGCATTGAAGTCGCTCGACGATAAGCTGCGCAGGCAAGATATAACCATTGAGATCAGGGCAATCGGCGGCTTTGCTATGCTCTACAACAGGCTTCGTGCGGGCGGCTACACAATGGACGTTGATACCGCTACAAAGGATATGTCCGATGAAGCTGTGAAACTCATTCGAGAGGTCGCCGACGAGAAGGGCTTGGACGAGGATTGGAGTGCAGTGGTTCCTACAGCCTCTCGAAAATCAGTCATCAATGTATAATATTAGTTCTCATTCGCCGTCGCAGAACAAAACTGTCGAATTGAACGACCTGACAGCGTATCTGTCAGCGGGCACTGCCCGCCGAAGTCACCGAGATCATCGACAAGATCGAGTGGCAGAAGGACGGCAGCTATACGAACATCAATCTATACATAGCGTCTATAGAGAGCCTGCTGCTCTTGAAGGTGCGTGCTATCCATTTTGCCGGACTTATACCGAGGATCACCGATCGGACGGACGTGCTCGATATTCTCGCCTTTTTGGGAATACATACTGTTGAGGAGCTTGGGAGCAATCCGCTGACAGCTCAGATCAAGACAAAATATCCTCGCTGTTTTGAGTTTTTGAAGAATACGGGAAAGTGGTAAGGAACACTATCTTCGTACAAGCCAATATAATACGAGAAATTGAAATAGCCACTCCGCAAGTGACCGGTAAAGCCGCTTGCAGAGTGGCTTGCTTGTTTATATTGCACAAATATCTGCGCAGGTTTTCTGAATTGTAATTCTTTACTATGTATGGTATAATTAGTCTGTATGCATTTATACATAGTACACACATAAAATATTCGCTCGTAAATGAGGTTGGTGGTCTCATGACCGAACGAATATTGATAATTCCATCTTTTTAAGCCCTGCAAATAAAAGTCAAGTAAAAAAACAAAAAACATGTGAAAATTATTCGTATGACAAAAATGTGCATACCAAGAAGACCGCCGTAGCGGTCTGAAAAAAACGATAGCTTGTAAAAACCCGTCCGGCAACATTGACAGAACATTATAAAAATGCTTTTGGAAAAATGCCGACGGTGAGGAGGATTCGGTTATGAAAAACATAGGTAAAAAACTGTTGGCTTTGACATTAACGCTGGTAATGACCGCAAGTATGGCGATACTGCCGGTTGGGGCAACGGAGGCAGGCGAGCCGTCTGCAGGGGCTGAGAGCGTGGAGCCGAGCGGGGAGTCTAATGACGAATACAAATATAGCGATGCCTATGATCCCGTAACGCATACTTATAATGAGGAAACCGTGCAAATCGATAAATACATAGGCAGTGATAGTGAAGTCGTAATACCGTCGGAGATTGACGGAAAGAAAGTGACGAGTATCGGCGGCTGGGCTTTTGAAAATTGCACGTCGCTTACAAGCGTAACTATCCCCGATTCCGTGACGAGTATCGGCAAGGTTGCTTTTGCTGGCTGCAGGTCGCTTACAAGCGTAACTATCGGCAATTCGGTGACGAGTATCGGTGAGAGTGCTTTTGAATACTGCAGGTCGCTTACAAGCATAACTATCCCCGATTCTGTGATGCGTATCGACAGAGCTGCTTTTGCTGGCTGCACTTCGCTTACAAGCATAACTATCCCCGATTCCGTGGTGCGTTTCAATGCTGCTTTTATAAACTGCACGTCGCTTACAAGCGTAACTATCGGCAATTCGGTGACGAGTATCAGCGAGTTTGCTTTTCAAAACTGCACGTCGCTTACAAGCATTACTATCCCTGATTCCGTGACGAGCATCGGCAAGTGTGCATTTTATGGCTGCACATCGCTTACAAGCATAGCTATCCCCGATTCGGTGACGAGTATCAGCGAGTTTGCTTTTCAAAACTGCAATAAACTAACCGACGTTTATTTCACAGGCACAGAAGAGGAATGGAATAACATTAATATCAACGCAAATAACGATCCTTTACTCTGCGCCACGATCCACTTCAACTCCACAATGCCGGACGAGCAGGACGAACCGGTGCTTGAAATTATTGAGTCAGAGTCTTGCAAGAAGGTTGAAGGAGATAAGTTTAATTACTATTCCAACTGTCAGCTAAACTGCAGCGGCTGGGAGACTACCGTCAGAAGAAGCGTCCATTTCAGAGCAGCGATTCAAAAGTACGACAAAAGCTATCTTGAAAAATTCCTGCAGTCTGTCAGCGCCGAGTTTCTTAACTCCGGCGGCTCGGGAAATGTTGATTTTGCCACAACTTACGAGATCACGCCCGACGGAGCATCCGGAGACTTTGTTGTAAACGTTACCTGCAAGCCTGAACCAATTACTGATTACATCGTCGTTAAAACGGGCACGCAGAAAATAATCGTGCAGATAACAAGAACGTTTTATAAAAGCGACACTGATGTATATACCCAACAATCTCTCAGTTGTCATCCTGCCGGGTATAATCTTTTCTCCATTAAAATTGACGGCAATAGCTACATAAACAAAAAGAGTCTATACTGGGATGACGGTAAGCCGGTTGATAATCCCGGGTTCGTTGGCAGAATTGACTATTCTTTGGATGGTAAGTATCTCAGAGAATTACTTCGAGATTCTCCGGATGTTTCTTCGGATAATTCTGCGCTTTCAGAAAAGCAATCTGTTATTAAGGAAGTAATAGCTGATTGGAGTGGCGCCTGTTACGGAATAACATTATGCGATGCTTTGGTATACGCAGGCTATGTTGACATTTCCGATATCACAAATTCCAATGCCACCACTAATTATCAGCTGAATCCTCGTCTCGACAGAGACCCGTCTCAGACAGACATAAAATACAGTAATATGATCGATTATTATCATTTGTCACAGCATTTGAGTAGTCTCAACGACTCGGTTCGAGAAATGTCATATGATAGTGAAGTAGATCCCAAAGACAAACTGAAACCTTTGCTTCAAAGATTAGTACAAAAAGCAACAGAAGAGAAGCCTTTTCCGCTCTCCTTCTTCGATTGGAATTACGGCCACTCCGTCCTTGTTCTCGGTTGTGAAGAGGATTCCTCCGGTTATCATCTCATAGTCTATGATTCAGACATTAATAATTTCGCAGTACATAATTATTTCACCATTAATAAAGATTTTTCGGGAATACAATGTAATAACTTCCTATTTGATGGGTTAGATTTTGGAAAAAGATTACGCCTTGATATAATAGACATAGACCAGTATAAAGATACTGTCGTATTATCGGAAAACCTCAAAAATTTTGATAACTACAAGCTTTCAACCATACCCACTACAGTACCCGCTGCATCAGGCTCGGCTGATAAACAAGGCGGTCAGGGTGACGACACTATCAAAATAAAATTCGGAATAAACTCCTCCTTCGCTGTGACTAATTCCAATGGAGAACAGCTACGCTACATTGATGGCCAATTTAGCGGAGACATGGCTATATTGAACATAAACCCAATCGTAAACGGTTTTAATTCTCAGTATATGGTCTATATCCCATACGACCCCACATACGAATTTGAAAATATCGCTTCCGGTATCGATATTGGAATAGTTGCCCCTGAGCTTTACTGCTCCGTCAAATCCGAAAACCTCGATTCCTTTACGCTCAATACCGATGAGGGGATCGTCCTGCACGGCGAAAACTACGATTTTACCTCGCATATCGGCACCAAGATCAACGGCGACGTCGGGCTGGCAGCTATTTCCGGCAGCGGCGAGAAGGATCTGACCATAAACTGCACAGAGCAGCAGCCGAAAGTCAGCTCGCAGGGCACTGTCAGCGATGTGACGATCACATCGTACACCCTTGACAGCAAGACGGAAAACAAATACGATACGGTACCGTCAAGCTTCTCAATCAACAGCGAAGACGCAACGATCATAGGAACGGACATTCCCGACGACAAACCGAAGGGAACATACGGTGATCTCGATGGTGACGGTGACATCACGGCGAACGACGCACTGATGATCCTCCGCGCAAGCGTAGGTATGGAAACGCTCACGCCGGAACAGATCGCACTTGCAGATGTAGACGGAGACGGCGATATTACAGCCAACGACGCACTTGTCGTGCTTCGTTATAGTGTAGGTATGGGCGACGGTGGAAATGTTGGAAAAGAAATAGCATAACAAACTAAGACCGAGCCTTTGCGTTCTCATAAGCGAGAGCGTGAAGGCTCTCCTTTTTACGAGATTTGCCCTCTAAGGCATTTTATGCCTTGAAACATAAATTTATTCTCCAAAGAATAAAACCTCTCAGAAAGGTGTATAGGCAATAATAGGCACATATACCAATTACAGACAATTCAGTATTTCCGCACGCACCCTTGCTCACCAAAAGCGAGGGTGTATTTTTTTGCCCTCAACACTCCCGATCGGAAATTTATCTCAAAGCTCACTCGATCACCTGTTCCCACGCCCGACACTTTTCTCTGAAATTCGTGCCGACGCTTTCTCGGATAATCCAACCGTCTCCAACAAGAAATAATTAACCAAAAGTAAATCTTTTTGTTTTTGAAAAAAAGTTGCGATTTTAGGGTAACATCTCCCCGAAAAATTCAGGTATATAAGTGAACGGCTTTTTTTCGG
>ONIC01000025.1 GCA_900317815.1 uncultured Eubacteriales bacterium
CCTTTGCCCGTCTTGAACTTTCCCCGCGCGAGGTGCAAAGCGGCTGCTTTGCACCTGACATATAAAAAGTGTGAAGTGCACAGCGTTTTTCAGTAATGAATATTGAATAATGAATACTGAATAATGTCGGAGTCGCTTCGCTCCTGTTTTTTATTGGCGTATAGAAATGCGCAGCTCAGAGATGCAAAGCGGCTGCTTGCGGATCCCATAAAAAATAAAAGCAAACGCATCGCAAATTTCTGTATCTGCGCCGCTCTTTCCCGCATATAATAGTGGTATATACGAGTTCTATGTGAGGAGGAGTCGATTTGCCGCAGCTTGTGATTGAGGGACAAAAACGCCTGATGGGAAGCTGCAAAGTACAGGGATCGAAAAACAGCGCACTGCCGATACTGGCGGCGTCGGTATTGTGCGGTGACGTGAGTATAATACATAATTGCCCCGATCTGTCAGATGTGAGAACGGCTGTGAATATTCTCCGCAGTCTCGGCTGCTCGGTGGAATTTGCGGGAGGGACGCTGCTGTGCGACAGCTCTGACATGGCGTGCAGCTCCATTCCCGACAGCCTGATGAGGAAAATGCGAGGCTCGATTATTTTTCTCGGCGCTCTGCTGGCAAGAACGGGGAGCGCAAATCTTTGTCTGCCCGGCGGCTGCGAGATCGGCCCTCGTCCGATAGATCTTCACCTGAAAGCGCTCGAAGCTCTCGGCGCTCAGATAAATGACGATCACGGAGTTTTTCGCTGCACGGCTCCCTTCGGACTTCACGGCGCAAAGATAGCGCTCTCTTTTCCGAGCGTAGGAGCTACGGAGAATGTAATGATCTGCGCCTGTCTTGCCGAGGGTACGACAGTTCTGACGAACGCCGCGCGGGAGCCGGAGATATGCGATCTGGCGGATTATCTCAACGGCTGCGGAGCGCAGATCTCGGGAGCGGGTGACGGGACGATAGTGATAGAGGGAGTAAGCCGTCTTCACGGTACGCAGCACAGCGTTATTCCCGACAGGATAGCGGCGGCGACCTTGCTTTCTTCCTGCGCCGCAGCGGGCGGAAAGGTCACGCTGACTGATGTTATCCCGTCTCATCTCGGAGCGGTGCTGTCGATCTTTGAGGAGTGCGGCTGCTTTGTCGATATAAGGGGCGGCACGATAACGCTTGACGCTCCGAACAGGATATATGCGCCGAAGATAGTCCGCACGATGCCGTATCCCGGCTTTCCGACCGACGCTCAGGCTCCCGTTATGGGAATGGCTGCGAAGAGCAGGGGAACGACGCTATTTATCGAGAATATATTCGAAAACAGGTATCTGCACGTCGGCGCTCTGCTTCGAATGGGCGCAAATATCAAGGTTGAGGGCAGAGTTTCCGTTTTGCAGGGGGTTGAGATGCTCCACGGCGCAGATGTCTGCGCTCTCGATCTTCGGGGTGCGGCGGCGCTCGTCACGGCGGCGCTCGGCGCAGAGGGCAGGACGACACTCAGGGGACTGAAATACCTGGACAGAGGGTATGAGGATATAGAAGCCTCGCTGCAAAGCCTCGGCGCAGACGTGAAGCGGATTTAGGGAGCCACTGATTAAGGAGCCACTGATTAAGGAGCGTAAGCGACTCCGGAATTACTCACTATACTCAAAACTCAAAAAGGCTCCAGACTCAATGAGGGTATGAAGAATATGGAAAAGAAAAGCTCACCAAAAAAGAAAAAAGCCGACAAGGGCAAGCCTAAAAAGCTCACGGCGGTCGAGCGCAGGCGTATCGAGAGAGAACGTCTGCGCAGCCGCGCGGGGGACGATCCGCTCGCTGCGTTTGATACGAGCGAGGAGAGAAAGAGCGCGCCCTCTGTCGATGAAGATATAATGAATTTCGGCGGCGTTTCGACATTCGGAGAGATAGACGACTACTATTCCCGTAATTTCGGAGATTTCGTAAGCGAACCCGAGGCGCCCGTCGGGAAGGACAAGCGTGACGACGATCGGAGCCTTCCCGCAGCTCAAAGGAGGATCAAGCCCGCAAGCAACCTGTCGAGAAAGCAGCGCCGCAGGAGGGTAGTATTCAGCTACGTGTTCGTATTCGTGATCGTTGTGATGACTGCGATACTGCTCTCGTTCAATGTGATGTTCCGCACGACGGAGATAAAGGTCTCGGCGCAGGGACTTCCTTACACCGACGAGGAGATAATCGAAACTGCGGGGATAGACTACGGCGACAACATCTTTTTTGCAAAGCGCAAGGCGGCGCGCAAAAATCTGATGGACAAGTACCCGTACGTTGAAGATGCGCAGATACACGCGAGGATCCCTGGCACACAGATCATTGAGATCGAGACGGCGATCCCCTCGTATCAGGTGCAGTTTTCGGGCGGCTTTGCCGTTGTCAGCGCAAACTGCCGTATCCTCGAAGTAAACGAGGTGCAGAGAAACGGCATACCGCTTCTCAAGGGCATCAAGCTCAACCATACCCGCCCCGGCGAATACATTACGTTTGAAAAGGAATCGACAAAACAGATACTCGACGAGGTCGTAAAGAATATCAACGAAAACGAGGTCGGGAACATCTACGGTATAGATATCTCGAACACCGCAAATATCGAGCTTAACTACGACAACCGCATCACGATCCTGCTCGGACTTCCCGAGGACGTGGGCTACAAGCTCAGGACGGCGAAGGCGATCATCAACAAGTCTCTTGCGGCGACAGATCGGGGAACTCTCGATGTGTCTCTCTGCAACAGCGACCGCCGCTCGTCATATTTCACGCCGATCTACTCGGACGCTGTATCTCGTCCCGACGGCGTACAAAGCGCACCGCCGTCTCAAAGTGCGGGCGACACGGACTACATCAACGACATAATAGAATAAGAAGGGTACTATGGAATACGCATTAATGGCGGCGGCGATAGCGCTGCTCGTCGTACTGTCGGCATTTTTCAGTTCAATGGAAACGGCTGCAAATTCCGTCAGCCGCGCAAGGCTTCAGGATATGCAGGAAAAAGAGGTCAAGGGCAGCGTCAAGGCGCTGAAGATACTTGACGAATACGATAAAACGATAACGACGCTCCTTATCGGCAACAACATCGTGAACATCGCCGCATCGTCAATCGCAACGGTGCTTTGCACAAGGCTGATCGGAGATTACGGAGCGGCTGTAAGTACGGGCGTTCTGACGCTGGTTATCCTGACGTTCGGCGAGGTGATACCGAAATGTTACGCAAAGGAAAACAGCGAAAGGCTGATCGTGAGATTTTCGGCGGTGATTTATCTTCTGATGATACTGCTTACGCCGCTGTCGTATCTTTTTATAAAGCTCAACGGCGTTGCGGTCAAGCTTTCGGGCGGTATCAGCGACACTCCGAGCGTCACAGAGGACGAGCTTAAATACATCATCGAGTCGATCGAGGAGGAGGGCGTTCTCGAAGAGGCGGAGAGCGAGATGGTGCAGTCGGCGCTCGAATTTGACGAAAAGACCGTTGCGGAGATACTTACTCCGCGCGTTGACGTTGTGGCGATCGACATTGACGACACGCCCGAGGAGATCAGGCGGATTATCGTTGAGGAACGCTTCTCCCGCATTCCCGTCTATCGTGATTCGATCGACAATATCATCGGCATACTGCACACGCGCGACTATCTCGAAGTGCTCTCGACAGGCGAAACGCCCGACATATCGAAGCTGCTCGGCGAGGCGTTCTTTGTCTACAAGACACGCAGGCTCGCCGCTCTCCTGTCCGATCTCAAGCGCAAGCGCACACACATTGCGATAGTAGCCGACGAGTACGGCGGAATGCTCGGTATCGTCACGATGGAGGATCTGCTCGAGGAGCTTGTCGGAGAGATCTGGGACGAGGACGAGGAGGAGGAGCTTCTCTGCCGCAGGATAGGCGAGGGCTGCTACGAGGTCAGCGGAGATATGGCGCTTGACGATCTGCTCGAGCTGTTCGATATCCCCGAAAAGGAAGTCGAGACGACGAGCCACTCTGTCGGCGGCTGGGTCACGGAGACGCTCGGCTCGATCCCCGAAAAAGGGCAGAAGCTCGAAATAAACGGGCTTGTAATGCGTGTCCTCGACATCTCAGAGCAGAGGATCAACAAGCTGATCGTGAAGCGAGCGGCGGACAGTGCCCGCTGACATATTTGCGGCGGGCAAGCGCCCGCAGGCATATACGCGAACTCAGGTTGTTGTATGCATTACTATTAGTGCCGCGAACTTACTTTACAGAATTTTGCCGCATACGCTGACCAAAACAGGCGGACAGTGCCCGCACTCACTCACACCATTACCGAGGTGTGAGTGTTTTTTATTTTTTATATGATCCGCGCGGGGAGTTTTTGTTGTACCTCTCTTTACCGCCGCGCGCGAAACCATAAAGAAATGCGAAACCGAAGCGCGCTGTCAGATTTAGACAATTGTTTGCAGCTCCCGCGAGCGGAAGTTACACGGCGGTGTTCGGCTCGTATTAATTCTTATGTTACTTCGTCACTTTAAACCGTCACATTATATTTTTAGCTCCATTTACTGTTTTGTCTCAGTTTACGGCGTTATGATGTCGGTCTTTTCTGAGCCTTAGTTTCAGAATAATTATACTCTTTGTTCCGCCTCAACCGCCGGCGGGGGCGGCGTCCTTTTGTTGCACGACAAAAGGACGCAAAAACGTGTTC
>ONIC01000185.1 GCA_900317815.1 uncultured Eubacteriales bacterium
GGCATATTTTCAACATGAAAACGAGTAGGCTTTTCTGCAATCTTTCTTGTTCCGGCACTGCTGCTTTCAAGTCGGAATTGTCTTACTGCTTCAACACGCTTCAAACATTCGGGCATTGAACGCAGTTCTTTCGGACTGCAATCTCCAAGCCATAAGCAATATCTATAATAGCCGTTTATGAACTCTTTTGAACCGAGCCATTTCTTAAAATAGTCTTTTGATTTTGGTTCTTTCTTAACAAACTCGTTCATTTCTTCTTCTGTGAAAAGATAGAATCCACCATCAATAGGTTTGTTACCTATACCGATTTGCGGAACATCACATAGCGGTTTTGATCGGCTGTCAATGACAATATCATCTGCTTCTACAAGATATCCATTGATATTATTTACGATTTTTTCTGTACCATTGTCAAAGAGTCTTTTTGTTGTTTGTACAGAAAAACTGAACCCTACAATAACGCAATGAACATGAGCCTTTAGTGTCGCTTCACTATCCCATCTAAAGGTACGATAAGCAAAATCTATATGTACGCCTTGTTCAAAAAGCGTTTTCCATAGAATAGCGACTTGTTCTCCCTGAGTGATACTGTTTGTCGAAACAAGAGCCGTTCTTGCGGCTGTACCTTTCATAAGGTCGGCAGATTTCTTGTACCAACAAGCGACATAATCGAGATTGCCGTTGTTTTTAACACCGTCAAATATTGTGAATACATCGTCCTTTTGCTCCTTGCTCATAAGGCGCGCCCCCACAAACGGCGGATTACCCATAATATAACTGAGCTTCTCCTTCGGTACGACTGTTTCCCAGTCTATCCGCAGAGCGTTGCCCTCCGTGATATTTGCGTAGCTTTTCAGCGGCAGGAAATCGATATTTCTGTTGATTATGTTTTCCGTTTCGTGCATCATCTGCGATTCCGCTATCCACAGAGCTGTTTTTGCAACCGTTACGGCGAAATCGTTGATCTCGATACCGTAAAATTGACCGATACCGACTTTGATAGGATTGTACTCCTCAAAACCAAGCTGTATCTGTGCGCCGTAAATGACTTTAAGCGCCTCGTTTTCAAGCCTGCGCAGGCTGATGTAGGTTTCCGTGAGGAAATTTCCCGAGCCGCAGGCGGGGTCAAGGAACGTGAGCGATGAGAGCTTGTCCCTGAACGCTTCGAGCTTTGCGTTTCTCGTCTTTGTGACCTTGATCTCGCAAATCTCGTTAAATTCCGCTTTAAGATCGTTAAGGAAAAGAGGGTCGATGACTTTGTGAATGTTTTCGATAGAGGTGTAATGCATACCGCCCGAGCGCCTTGTCTCGGGGTTGAGAGTGCTTTCGAAAACTGCACCGAAGATCGTGGGGGAAATGTCCTTCCAGTCGAAGCCTGCGCTTGCGTCATCAACGAGCAGGCTTACGATCTCCTCCGTAAAGCGGGGGATCTCGATCTTTTCATCGGCAAAAAGTCCGCCGTTGACATAGGGGAAAGCGGCGAGGTCGTCGTCTAAGTACGGGTCACGCTCGTCATCTTTTGTGTCGAGGATTTCAAACAGCTCGATAAGCGCCTTTCGGACGTCCTTCGGCTGAAACTGCTTTAAATATCTGCCGAACATCTCGTGCTTTCCGAAGATTCCCGCATCTTCCGCATACAGACAGAACACGAGCCGCACGCAGAGCATATTGAGAGAACGCAGTGTTTGCGGATTAGTTGGGTCCTTGTACTGCTTCAGAATAGCGTCGTACAGCTTGCCGACAAGCTCACCCGCTTTCAACGAGATCTCCATTTCCTTTTTGAGCATCTCGCTGCCTGTCTCGACAAGGAACTGCAAGCGGTAAAAGTCATTTCCGAGGTCTTTCAGAAATATCTGTTCGGGTTCGCCGTTCGGCTTCTCCATATCGTAGACGAGAAATTCCTGGAAGTTACACGTTATGATCCATCTCGGTCTTTTGGAATACGGAAGCTCCGAACTGTATCTCTTTGCCTGCTGAAACGGGTTTAGAAGTGATCCGTCAGATTGTCTTATCGCTTTGCGTAGATCCTTGTCGATGGATTTCTGCTCTATCATTACATGAGTAGCTTCAATGTAACCGTCAATAAATGAAGTGTGATCGAGATGTACTTGGTCTTCGAAACTGATAAATCCCGCAATATCGTCCACACCGTAAACATTCACGAGCAGATCTATCCAAAATTGCTGTGACTGCCCTTTTTCATATCCCTTGCCCTGCCATCGTTTCGCAAACTCGGCAGCGACTTTTCTCTGTTCCTTCTCGGTCATTGTATCATCTCCTTCGAGTGATTTCTTATTACACTAAATTATAACATAATGTAAGTTGTATTTCAATGATAGTTCATTTAAAGATGTTATTACTTATTCCGAGCTTTTCATCTTCCGAGCTTTTCATCCCCGTCACTCCCTAACGCTGCTGTCAACATCAACAATAGATAAATCGTGTATTCGTGCAATAATTACATCGAATTAGTAAAAATTGCCAAAAACAATTATGAATATTTAGTTATTACGTTAATACGTTTGATTGAGGTGAAAGCTTTATTTCACTAAATCGTTAAAAGTGGAAAAAAATATTCATTTGTGGAGCAAACTCTGTGTATTGATATGAATAGTTTGAATGTTTGTGTAATTTGTAGAAAAAACTCTGTGAATATTGTATAATACAACCATTCCATCAAGGAGGAATTATTCAATGGACACAACATTCAAGAAAATCGTTTCTATTTGTCTGATCTCGGCGCTTCTTTCAACTGTCGGTACGACAGCGCTCACAGCTCAGGCAGAAGAAACAGATCAGCCGCAGACTGCCGCAAACGGTCTGCAGATCGACGAAAACGGCGACGTCATTGTCGAATACGATGAAGACCTTGCGACAGGTGCGCTCGAAGTTGACATCAATGATATCGACGATGAACACAGGATCGGCTCGGTAGAAGACTACAAAGAGTTTGCAAACATCCAGGACGCTCCGAAAAGCAGACGCAGTCTCAAAGCTGCCGCTTCAACGACGCTCCCCGACGCTGTTGACAACAGCACAAACGAGAACTCGATCTACTTCCCGCCGATAGACACTCAGGGCAGTATCGGTTCCTGCGTAGCCTGGGCAACTACGTATTATCAGTATACGTACACAGCCAACAGATCCAGGGGTGTGCCCACAACAAGGGATAATACTTATGCCCCGATGTGGACGTACAACTTCTGCAACGACGGTCATGACGGAGGCACTAACGCCGGTGCAGTTTACGATACTCTTTCAAAGATCGGCGCAGTCACTGTTAATGATGTTCCGAACAAGACCTCGAAAGTACCTTCTTCAAATTACACATCATGGCACGCAAACGACGATATCTGGGAGCACGCAAGTCACAACAGGATCAGCGGCTATTCGTTCTTTACTTCGAAAACTCTGTGGTATGGCATGGAGGTCGAGACAAATTATCCCGTACCGTTTGAAGGTACGCCTGTTACGAGCGCAAAGGACTCAGACCTTGACGCTATGAAAACAGCTCTCAATAATGGAGATATAATTGCTATCACAACATATTTCACAAGCTGGAAATACAAGACGATCAAGCATTCCAACAATTACGGCGTTGACAACAGCTTTGTCGGCCAGATAGCTGCTTATGTCTGCGATGGCTTCAACGGATCTCATCAGATGACGATGGTCGGCTACAACGACAATATCTGGATAGACATCAACAATAACAACATCATTGACAACGGCGAGATGGGCGCATTCAAGATCGCAAACTCCTGGGGTCAGAACAACGGCAACAACGGTTTCCATTGGGTAGCTTATGACGCACTCAACGATATTTCTTCGGTTTTAGCAGTTGAGAACGGCGAGTCGAGAAACCCGATCTTCAGTTCGGCAAGTACGATCACAGTCGAGAACAAAGACTACAGCTCGGGCTTATTTCTCAGAGCAGTCTTAAACACTTCTGCAAGATCAGAGTCCGAAATAACCGTCAGCGCTGTCGCTAAGGACGGCTCGGGCGAATCGTATGAGGAAAAGCTCTATCCGTACAACAGCATTTACTTTGACGGCGATTACGATGAAAAATGGAATGTAAAGTATCTGAATTACAACGGCGGTACGGAAGCCGAGGACGGTCAGCTCTACTATGATCTCAATCAGCTCATTCCCGATATCACACGCGATACGATCAACAATTACAACTGGACCTTCAAAATAGAGGATACACAGAATAACAGTCACCCGCTTATCGTCAAGGAACTTGAGGTCGTTGAAACCAATACAGGCGACACATTTGATCTGCTCAGCGGTCAGACACAAACACTCAACGGACAGTCCTACAGCTGCAGCTTTTCAAATATCGTGCTTAATACGAATTTCTCAGCGACAGTGACGGTATCTCCCAAGGTAAACTTCGGTGTTGCCGAGATCGCGCATGTAAATGTCGAGCCTCATGGCGGAAAAGGTCCCTATACTTATCGTTATGAACTCTTCCGTTACGGTGAGACAACAGTTGTAAGCGACTGGACATCATCTTCCTCGATCGACAAGCAGCTCTATGAGATCGGACCTTATTTCTTCAAGGTTACTGTCAAGGACTCTGTAGGTCATACAACAACAGCAGAGGACAACGTCACGGTCAATACGACTTACGTTATGGCTCTCAACGCAGACAAGGCAACGGCGAGAAAGGGCGAGACAGTTGTTATAACTCCCACAACGCACAACCTTGCTTCTGTTATTCAGCCGAGCGACTTCCACTACACAGTAACAAATACAGCGGACAACACATCGGCAACTTACACGGCAAATTCCAACACGGCTCTTTCATGGACACCCGCAAAGGCAGGTACATACAAGATCGACTGCGATATCATCTACAATTCTCAGAAGATCGCGCACAATTGGATGAATTACACGGTAACCGACAATTCCGCAGTTATTTACTATAAGGGCTATTCTAATCCTTATATCCACTATCAGGTAGGCAGCGGCTCCTGGACGGCAGTTCCCGGTGTTGCAATGACTCCCGATACTTCTGTAAGCGGTTACACTCATAAGTACACGATTGACCTCGGTTCTTCTTCCTACGCTAACGTATGCTTCAATAACGGCTGCGGCAGCTGGGACAGCAACAACGGTTCTAACTACCGTTTCGAGGCAGGTTATTACAAGTATTCAAACGGCGTTCTCACAAAGTTTGTACCCGAGCCCGAGGGACTTTCGGCAAATCTTACTCTTTCGAAGACCGAGGCGCTCAGCGGTCAGACGATCTCGCTCACGGCTGACGCTTCGAACGGCACAACGCCTTATCAGTACAAATTCACATACATCAAGGGCGGCAGCGAGACGATTATCCGCAATTATTCCTCAGCATCGACAACAACCTTCTCACCGTCTCAGACAGGCACTTACACAGTCAAGTTGTATGTCAAGGACGCAGCAGGAACGGTCGCTTCCTCCGAGAAAACATTAGTGGTCAAGTCTCCGTACATCTCTGCGGTCACCGCAAACAAAACATCTGCATCGGTCGGCGATACGGTCGTATTCTCTATGAATGTCGGTTCGGCTGTTTCGGGTCTTGTTTACAGCTATAAGATCTCCAACGGCACAAGTATTCAGTCTCTTACGACAAGCTCCGACAACACGGCATCCTGGACAGCATCCGCAGCAGGCACATACACAGTTACAGGTTACATTTCCTATAACGGCGAGACTCTCGACTCTGCTACGCTTACCTACACAGTAACTGAGGCTCCCGTAAACCGCGCAGTTATCTACTATAAGGGTTATTCTGCACCGTATATCCACTATCAGGTAGGCAGCGGCTCCTGGACGGCAGTTCCCGGCGTTGCGATGACTCCCGATACATCGATAAGCGGCTACACTCACAAGTACACGATCGACCTCGGATCTTCTTCTTACGCTAACGTATGCTTCAACAACGGCAGCGGAAACTGGGACAGCAACAATGGTGCTAACTACCGCTTCGAGGCAGGTTACTACAAGTATTCCAACGGCGTTCTTACAAAGTTTGAGCCCGAACCCGATACATTTACGGCAGCATTAACACTCTCTCCTTCCGAGAGCATCACAAATTCTCCCGTTACAATTCAGATGGATCTCAGCAACGGCAATCCTCTGTACTCATACACTATGTCGTACTCGCTCAACGGCGGCGATGACATCGTATATTTCAGCGCATATACATCACAGGCTCATCCTTCGACAACCTTCACTCCCGATACCGAGGGTCTGTATACATTTACTCTGAATGTGAAAGATTACAGCGGCAATACGGCTTCCGCTACAAAAAATCTGACGGTCAGATCGCCCCGAATCGACGCTGTAAATACAAATATCTCAAGCGCCAAGGCAGGTCAAACGGTAAGGATCAACATCTCATCCTCCAACACTATTTCGGGTCTTACCTACAGATATACTATCATAAAAAATAACGTTGAGACGCTTCTTTCGGAATCCTCATCTTCTTTTGCAGACTGGACTCCTTCCGAAGCAGGCAGCTATCAGATCAAAGGAACGCTTCTCTTCAACGGAACAGTTCTTGATACACGCACGATCAACTACACTGTAAGCGAGCCGGATCCCAACACAATAACGATCTACTACAAGGGATACTCCACTCCGTATATCCACTATCAGGTAGGCAACGGCTCGTGGACGGCAGTTCCCGGTGTGGCAATGACACCCGATACAACATTCGTGGGCTATACTCACAAGTACACGATCCAGCTCGGCTCGGCTTCCTACGCTAACGTTTGCTTCAACGACGGCCACGGAAACTGGGACAGCAGAAACGGCGCAAACTACCGTTTTGAAAAAGGCACTTATACATTCCACAACGGAAATATCACAGTAAGATAATTTAAGGAGACACTGATTAAATCGAGTGCCAAAATTGCGCCGTCAGATTTTTAGGCAAATTGTTTGAAAAAACCGAAGTAATACTGACGTATTTCAAGGTTTTTGAGGGCAATTTGACAA
>ONIC01000191.1 GCA_900317815.1 uncultured Eubacteriales bacterium
AAAGGACTACATCGGCTACCTCGCGACGGGTATCGTCAATGTTATAAATATTTTTCAGCCTGATGTTCTTTGCATCGGCGGCGGCATAAGTAAGGAGGGCGACAACCTGATCGTTCCCCTCATGAAGATCGTCGAAAAGGAACGTTACACAAAGCACAATGATAAGCAGACGGTCGTTTGTACTGCCAAGCTCGGTAACGACGCAGGCGTTATCGGCGCAGCTCTTCTGGGCAATCTGGTTTAAGAGCGTGCCTGACTACAACTGAATATTTTGAATATATTGCTTCAAAGGAAGATTTGATATATTATAAATGCACTCACGGAACGCACCACACAAGGAGGCGCAAGTCTCTTGTTCTGTGAGTGCTTTTATTTTGTTTTGATCCATATAAACCAAATGAAAAAGGCACGTCACCGGGACGTGCCTAATCCATATAAAGTTTTAAAGAAAAGAAAAGAAATGTGTTAAACTCTGAGTAATAGCTCGCGGACTGTCCGCGCCTTCCAACATAGATATGATATCATATTTTGTGTGAATTGTCAAGAAAGGTTGGCAAAAAATCATAAATTTTCAGCATATTACAATTATTATTCCGTGTATTTATGCTAATTACACAAACTCATTGTGTTCTATTGACAGTTTTATCCACTGCGTTTAGGTCAATATACACAAAATGAATTTTACTGCTTTAAATCGGAGGTCGGATGTTTTTCCTAATGTGCGGGAGAAAAGCAAAGCCTGAGATAACCCGAGTTTGCGTAATTGCCTGCGGCACTAAAGGCAACGCATATAATAACCTGAGTTCGCGTATAAGTCAGCGGGCACTGTCCGCCGCCGCTGACGGGCATTGCAATTTGATGGAAAGTGTAGTATAATAGGAATGTATTCTTAAAAAAGGGGGGATCGGTGTGAAAAAAGCTTTCAAGATAGTCAGCTATGCGCTTGTTGCGGTCATTCTGCTGACGTTCAGTTTCGTTGGCGTGCGCTATTTTGACGAGATCCGCACGATGTCCTCTCTCAAGCCTATCGAAGGCACCGATCTCTATACGATGGAGTTCTTTGCAGACTATCACTTCGATGAGTTCCTGCAGGTCGGAGCTGCAAGCAATATAGAGTATTATAATTATGTAAATAATGTTATTGACAATACGATAGATATAAACTTCGGCAGTGAGTCGATGACGAATGCGTGTTCGGCGTTTACGTTCCGTGACAGCGGCGGCAGACACTATATGGCGAGAAATTACGACTACAAGACCAACCCCGTTATGCTGCTCGTAACTTCTCCCGAAAACGCTTATAAGTCGATATCAACGGTAAATCTGAATTGCCTCGGATTCAACAGCGAAAACGATCCGAATATGCTTGATTTGAGACTTTTCGGCGCTCCGTACTTTCCGACAGACGGAGTCAACGAGAAGGGCATAAGCGTTTCACTGCTTCAGGTCAACTTCTCGCGCAAAAAAAAGGACGAATCAAAGTCAACGATCGGTATCTATGCCGCAGCAAGGCTGATCCTCGACCATGCCGATACTGTCGATAAAGCGGTCGAACTGCTTGAAGATTATAATATGTATTTCGACTCTTCTCTTATGGCTCATCTTTTTGTTGCCGACAGCAAGGGAAACAGCGAGCTGATCGAGTTCGTTGACGGCGAGACGTATGTTATAGAGAACTTCGAGCCGTTCCAGATCGCGTCCAACTTCAATAATACGGAGGAGAGCTTCGATTCTGACGGTTACGTTTACCCCCGAGAGTATTCGAAATGGCTGAAAAACTCGGGCGGAGTCAGCGCATATGACAGCGAGTACAGTGCATACGTCCGCTATGATTATATGAGGGATACACTTTACAACAGCAGCGGCATTCTTTCCCTTGATGATGCGTTCAAGCTGCTTGAAAATGTAGCTTCTCCGTCAAAGCTGCAGTACTCCGTTATCTATGATATGACCTCACTGCGGGCTACCGTAATTACCGATAACGACTGGGAGAAGAAAACGACTGCGGCGCTCGGCGTTCACAAATAACATCGGTCTTTTTGGAGTGATGATCTTTGAGTAAGAATAAATCGAGTGGTCGTGTGCCGCTCGCCGTCCTCGTTATTTACAGCGTTTTGCTGTATGCGGCGTGGACCGTCTACCATTTCTTTATACTTGAACATATAGAGAATATCCCGAATGACCTTCTCTCTTCGCTGTTAAACGATGCGGTGTGCAAAAACCTGATATGGACACTGCCCGCAGCGCTCCTGATACATAAATACAGCAAGGAGCTGGAGATCTCTCCGAAGGAGATGTTCAAGTGGGAGAAAGGTTATGAAAAATACCTGCTTATATTTCCCGCATTCGCTGCGTATATAATATTCGGAATGCTGGTCAGACGCCAGCCGATAGAGTTGTCGATAGGTATAAAGGATATCGTTACAGTCCTTTTTGTCGGTGTGACAGAGGAACTCGTGTTCAGAGCGTGGCTGCTGAACGCGACTGCCGTATATGCGGCTCCTCCTAAGAATAAGGATGATACCCCGTGGCAGCAGTATGCGGTGATCGGCATAAACGCCGTGATGTTTCTGGCGATACATTTTCCGAGATGGATAAACGAGGGCGTATTCTTTACGAACATTGCAAGCCTCGGCTTTATGTCTATACTGATCCTCAGCGTGATATTTTCGCTTCTGCTGCTCAAAACAAAAAATATCCTGCTCCCGATAACGCTGCATATGTTCTGGGATCTGCTGATATTTTTATTGTACTGATAAACAAAGACAGTCTCTTCGTTGCTGCGGAGAGACTGTCTTTCATTTATATAATAGATATGATATACCGATTTACAGCCCTGTGAGCTTGTAAAGATGCGCGCCGCTGTTTTCGGGGTCTTCGCAGAACGCAAGCATACTGCCGTCGTCCTGAGCAAACATTCGCCTGATGATGACGGGTGAATCGCAGCCGAAAAGGGAAGCCGTATCATCGCTTGAAAGTCTCCCGATGAAGTCTCCCGAGTCGTTCCATAGGCAAAGGTCTCCGCAAGAGGACGCAGCGATCACGCCCGATGCTTCTGTCATAGCTGTTATATCATCTCCGACAGACGCATCACGGGCTGTGGTCAGAGTATTGCCGTCATAATCGCAGACATCAACTATACATTCGCCGTCTGTGTTATGCGCGATCAATATATGATTACCTGCAAATTCTACCGCAGAGACGTTCTCGGGAAAGGAGAGCTCACGCTCGGCAACAGAAGACCATTCGCCTGCGCTTTCATCGGAATATTTCGTGATCTTACCCTCCGATGTGCACAGTCCGTATTCCATGACCTTGGACATTGAAAGCTCGCCTGTTGTGTCGAGTGAGGTAAGCTCTCCGTCTTCGTTCAGTACAGCGCAGTCGAAGCGGTCACGGCTGAGGTAAATTTGACCGTAGGGGTCTGTGTCTATTCTGCTGTATGAACCGGAAAGCTGCACGGTATCGGCTTTTGTTGCTTTGTCTGAGAGGGTGAAGCTGTTTACCTTTTTTCCGTCAAGCAGGTACATAGTGTCGCCGTAGACTGCGGCATCACTGCCTGTGCTGCTGAGCTTTACATCGTCCGAGAATGGTATCTCTCTTGCCGTCAGTGTTATCCCGCCGATCTCCGCACTCTCTGCGCGCGTCTCCTCTGCGCTGCTTTCAGAGACATCACTGTCGGTTTCTTCTTCCGTAAGGTGATCGGAGTCAAGCCCCGGGATACTTTCAAGCTCCCTGACAGCTTCCGAGGACAGGCTCTCGGCAGGAGCAGATGAGGGATCGTCGGGACTTGACGAGGAAGCCGTTTCCGAGCGGAAGATATCGCTGCTGTTACTTGCGGTATCCTTGACCTCACCGCACGCCGCTAAAGCAATCGCTGTCAGTACGGCGGCTGCCGTTATGAAAAATTTTCTGTACATAATAAAAATCTCCCTTGGTATTGATTTTCTCAAAAATAGCATTTCCGAAAAACGTCGGAATATGCAGAGAAATACCGTGGGAGATCATCGTGTATTCTTAAGGAGCCACTGAATAAATCACGTTCTACGAACTGAGCACTCATCTTGCTTGCATCTTTAGTCTCGGCTGCCGCCTCGGTCGGT
>ONIC01000033.1 GCA_900317815.1 uncultured Eubacteriales bacterium
CGGTATATTCATTGTGGACGGTGAAGGATTTATAAAGAAAAAAGGTGAGCGTGAACTTATCTCCGTGAATCCCGAATATGACAATATTCCGATAGGAAAGTTTACCGATTACCGCTGCTTCGGTAAGGTGCTGGGTAAGGCGGAGATAATAGAATAAAAAAGAATGAGTAGGTGAAAAGCAACATGGGAATAATCGGTTTTATAAATAAGCAAAAACTCCTGAATTTGCAAAAATTGATTGTTGTTAATGCTCCCCCAAACAAATTGGTAATGTCAGAAAATCAACTGATTCGAGAAGCCGAGCGACTGGCACAAAGGCAGTTAAAGATAGTATATGATTGTCAGAGATTGATAAACACTACTGTTAACCCTGATGTGTTCTTCAAAAGGTATGACCTTATAGAAGAAAAAGCTGAATTTTTATTAAAGCTATCTGCTTACGTCAAATTTACAGGTACTCAGCCGCACACAATGATTAAAACCTTAAGGGAAAAAGAACAACCTGCTATTTCAGATTTCTTACAAAGATACTATCACTCCGTTGTCGAAAAAACAAAGACTTTGAAAACAGAAAAAGCAAAAGCTAACCAGTATTTAAAATTTTATGAAAGTCTTCAACCGTATTATCTTCGTATGAATGATGAGAACAAACAATACGTTGAAGAAAGAAAGCCAAAATAAAAAAACCGCCCTCTCCTGCGAAAAGCAAGAGAGGGCATATCCAAACATATATTTTCATGAAAGGAGACGGTCAGATGAAAACAGCAGCGGCATACATCAGAGTGTCAACGGAAGATCAGGTCGAATACTCCCCCGCCTCGCAGCTTGAAAAGATACGCGAATACGCAAAGCGAAACGGCTACCTGCTGCCGGAGGAATACATTTTCACCGACGAGGGCATTTCAGGCAGACATACCGCAAAGCGTCCCGACTTCAACCGTATGATAGGCATTGCAAAGCAAAAGCCAAAACCGTTTGACGCTATTCTTCTATGGAAATTCTCCCGTTTTGCCCGTAACCGTGAGGACAGTATCGTTTATAAATCGATGCTTCGCAAGCAATGCGGTATTGACGTGATCTCTATTTCCGAAAACGTAGGCGACGATAAGATGTCCGTACTGATCGAGGCAATGATCGAAGCTATGGACGAATACTACAGCATCAATCTCGGTGAAGAGGTCAAGCGCGGCATGAACGAGAAAGTCAGCCGCGGTGAGGCGGTGTCTATTCCGTCGTTTGGGTACGACATAAAAAACGGCGAATATGTGCCTGATCCTGTGACAGCTCCGGCACTCAGAACCATTTTTGAGGATTTCGCCGCGGGAAAAGGTATGCGCACGATCGCAATGGAGCTGAATGACAGAGGTTACCGCACACGCAGAGGAAATCGTTTTCAGAACCGCACGATACAGTATATTCTCAACAATCCCGTGTACATCGGAAAGATACGCTGGACACCGACCGGGAAAATCGACAGAGACTTCCACAACGCCGATACCGTGATTATCGACGGAACTCATAAACCGCTTATTTCCCGTGAATTGTGGGAGTCAGTTCAGAAGCGGCTTTCGGAAATGCCGAAAACAAAGTATATGCGCTCCGATTCGCCGAAACAGCCGTTTATGCTGCAAGGACTTGTCCGCTGCGATGCCTGCGGAGCGACGTTATGTCAATCTGCAAACGGGTCCGTTCAGTGCCATTCATACGCACATGGTTCCTGTAAGGTGTCTCACAGCATAACCGTCAAGAAACTTGACGCACTGTTTTTCGCAGCCATTGAAGGCGCCGTCGATCTCGGGAATTTCAAGCTTGATCTGTCTTATTCCAAAGCGGCCGCGACCGATGACAACAAAAGCATTCTCACGCAGATTGAACGGGAAAAGACGAAGCTGAAACGTGCGCGCGAAGCTTACGAAGAGGAAGTTTACACGATTGACGAGTATAAGGAAAGCAAAGCGTCGATCGAGCGAAAGATCAGATCACT
The DNA here is from genome assembly GCA_900317815.1 of uncultured Eubacteriales bacterium. GTDB lineage: Bacteria > Bacillota > Clostridia > Oscillospirales > Acutalibacteraceae > RUG592. The sequence goes on from ONIC01000033.1 coordinate 1,985, forward strand.
TGAAGCAAAGCTCACACAAACATCAGACACGGACCCGGACGAGATAATTAAAAAGCTGAAGGGCAAAGTTACGGACGTGTTGCCCGCGCTCAAATCGGCAGCTCTTTCGGAGACCGAAAAGAACAGCATTGTAAAGTCGTTTTTGAGCAAAGCTATCTACTATAAACCCTCGGGTGATCTTGATTTGTTTTTTTTATATCTAAGCGTCATATCTTTTTACAGTATGGCGGTCCCGACGGTGAACTTGGCGCGTCGCTGAGGTACTTGAGCCAAAGATACTCCATGCCCTACCCCGAGCTGAAGGCGATACTCACCGATATCGGCACAGAGGAGCTCGCGCATCTTGAGATGATAGGCGCGATAGTGTATCAGCTTACGCGAAACCTGACGCCTGAGGAGATCAAAGCCGCCGGAATGGACGCGTACTTTGTCGATCACACAACGGGTATTTACCCGTCCTCAGCCGCCGGGGTGCCGTTTACGGCAGCTTATATTCAGTCGAAGGGCGACGTCCTGACTGATCTTCACGAGAACCTGGCTGCGGAGCAAAAAGC
>ONIC01000058.1 GCA_900317815.1 uncultured Eubacteriales bacterium
ACTGCCATCATCGGCGGCGGGGAGCGCACTTTACCGGACTCAACCAGCGGTAGAGTTGCAGGAAATCAACCTACGGTTCGTGTAAAAGTTTATGATAACAGGCTGTATTCGGGACAGGTATACGATTACTATGTACATATAGTTTATACAGACCCTGACGGGGATATAAGGTCGGTCGATGTAAAGCTCGATGAGTTCCGGTGCGAAATGATCCTCGAACAGTTTGACAGGATCATTTATCCCGAAAGACCTACCGCAGCTCAGGTCGCAGAAAAAACGATCTATACCGTGTCATAATTTGCGATCGGGAGGCAGCCGCCCTCTGTTTTCCGGTATACAAAACGATCGGGCACTTTGCAAAGGTCAGACCCGACGCAGCGGCCGCACGAACACAAAGTTTACAAAATGTTCATAATTGTGCAAAAAAACACACCTTTAGAACGGCTGATGTTATGGTATAATAGAGCAGGTCCGTGTAATGCGGGCGATATCTGAAAAGGAGATAACTGCTATGAGAAAGGTAAAAACGATATCTCTTCTGCTTGCCTGCGCGGCTGCGGCGTGTGCGATGTCGGCTTGCTCTACGGCGGGCAGCGGTACCGATACTTCATCCGCTGCGGAAAGTACAGCGGTAAGCACGGCTGCAAGTGATGAACAAAGCGCTGACGAGAGCGTTGCCGAAAGTATCGCCGAAAGTATCGCCGAAAGCACTGTCGAAAGTGCTGCCGGGAGCGAGACGGAAAGCGCAGACGCTTCGGAAGACGGTCAGAATCCCGTTATGAACTTTATAGGTCCCTATATGGCGGGCAGAGCGTCGCTTAATGTCGAGTGTTCGGGCAGCGACGGCGCTTCGTTTACAATACATTGGGGCAGCAGCGCGACGATCAGCACAGAGTGGACCATGAGCGGCACGTTCGACAGCGAGACCAACTCTGTAAGCTACACAGACTGCAAAAAGAAGACGACCGTATACACATCGGAAGGCGAACTTGAATCCGAGGACGTAGAGTACGAAAACGGAACAGGTACTATGCACTTCAACGAGGATTATACGATCACCTGGCAGGACGACATGGAAAACGCAGGCGAAGGACTTGTGTTTGAGTTCTATACAGACTGAAAAAATTGTGGAGGACGATAAAATGGATATTATCAAGAATAAAGACAAAGGCGTTTTGACTCTGGCTCTCAAGGGCAGACTCGATACTACGACCTCACCCGAGCTTGTCAAGGTGCTTGACAGCGAGCTTGACAGCGCAGAAAAGCTGATCTTCGATCTGAAGGAGCTTGAGTACATCTCATCCTCCGGTCTCAGAGCTCTCCTTTCGGCTCAGAAGATAATGAACCGCAAGGGCGGAATGATCGTGAAGGATCCTTCCGAGATGGTGTCGGAAGTTTTTGAGATCACGGGCTTCTCCGATATACTTACAATAGAGTGAGGTGAGCGCCGTGAAAACAGAAAAGATACACGTTGACAACAAGGGCGCGGGGATGGAAGACGCTCTCGCAATGACAGAGGAGTTTGCAAAAAACTGTTCGCTCACAGAAAAGCAGCGTATCCATCTCAGATTGATCGCAGAGGAGCTTCTCGGAATGGTCAAGACGATCGGCGGCGAATATGACGCGGATATGTTCCTGGACGGTGACGAGCGTTCCTGCAGAATCACGCTTGCGGGCAAAATGAAAATGAGCCTGCAAAAGCGCGAGGAGCTTTTAAGATCGTCAACGAGCGGGAAGAATGCCGCATACAGGGGCGTTATGGACAGAGTCAAGGAAGAAATGGAGATATACTGGCTGCGTCTTGAAGAGGGCGCAGAGGACTCCACGGGCGTTGACTACGGCGTTGACGACCTGATCGGCTTTGACTCGAGATCCGAGCACAAAACTCCCGGAGACTGGAAGCTTTCCGAGTACAAGGGAAGCGTGGAGAGACAGAACGACAGCGAGCGCATTGCGGCGTGGGACGAGCTTGAGAAGTCCATCGTTGCAAACCTTGCCGATGACATTTCCGTCGGTATCAGAGGCGAGCGTGTCGAAGTCGTCATCACAAAATCATTCTGATCTGCGATATACACACCGAGGCGGTATATGCCCGCTCGGTGTGATTTGCTTTTTGTGTCGAAATATCGGTGATTATAAATGTATGCGTGATACCCCTTTGTCACGGCATACGCTTTTGGAGTGTGGAGTTTTAGTTCGTGATCCAAGCCGCACCATACAGCAGCTTGACTGCTTGCTTTTTTTATATGATCCGCGCGGTAAGTTTTTGTTGTACCTCTCTTTACCGCCGCGCGCGAAACCGTAAAGCAATGCGAAACCGAAGCGCGGTGCAGGGTTGAGATAATTATTCGTTAGTCCCGCGAGCGGAGCAAACGAGCACCCCTCCGTTTCGCTTTGCTCAACACCTCCCCTGCAGGGGAGGCTATAAATTTTAGCTGTCAGGCTCCCCTTGTAGGGGAGCTGTCACAAGGTACGTTCAGTGCCTTGTGACTGAGGGGTAAAGTGCACTGACAGATTATCAACAAACTAAGTACGCACCGCCGTTGGCGGTCTTCGGCTTGTTTTTTCTCCCGCTCGCGGGAGCTGCGAACAATTATCACAAACCGACAGCGCGCTTAGGTTTCGCATTGCTTTGCGGTTTCGCGCGCGGCGGTGAAGTAAGGCGCAGCAAAATCTCCCCGCGCGGACCATATAAAAAATAAAAAAATGCGCATTGCGGTGCGGCGTGGGTGAGGGAGGAACGGTGCATTGCGGTACGGTATGCGGCAAATATCTGTAAAGTAAGATCGCGGCACGGTAGTGACGAATACAATAAACCGAGTTCGCGTATATGCCTGCGGACGCTTGTCCGCGGCGTGGGTGAGGGAGGAACGGTGCATTGCGGTACGGTATGCGGCAAATATCTGTAAAGTATGATC
>ONIC01000046.1 GCA_900317815.1 uncultured Eubacteriales bacterium
AGCAAGATGAGTGCACCACAGGCACTTCCTTCGGTCGCTCAGTTCGTAGAACGTGATTTATTCAGTGGCTCCTTAATATAGCTTTTACAAACGAAAAAGGTCGTGACAAAAATGCCTTTATCACAAGAAAGTGCGCCGATATATGAGGCGCTTGAGGAATTCGGGAAAAAAAGGGTGGTACCCTTTGATGTTCCCGGACATAAAAGAGGGAGAGGAAATCCCGAGCTGACGCAGTTTCTCGGTGAAAAATGCGTCGGAATAGATGTAAATTCAATGAAGCCGCTCGACTTTCTTTGTCATCCGGTCTCCGTCATAAAGGACGCAGAGACGCTGGCTGCCGAGGCGTTCGGAGCGGCTCACGCTTTTTTGATGGTCGGAGGAACGACCTCAAGCGTTCAGGCGATGGTGCTGTCTACCGTAAAACGCGGAGACAAGATCATTCTTCCGAGAAACGTCCATAAGAGCGTAATGGGCGCGCTCGTACTTTGCGGCGCCGTGCCCGTGTATATCGACCCGCAGTGCAACAAGCGGCTCGGTATCCCGCTCGGAATGAGCGTTGCGGACGTTGAAAGAACGGTCAAGGCTAATCCCGACGCAAAGGCGGTCTTTGTCAACAATCCGACATACTACGGCATCTGTTCCGATCTGCGGTCGATAGTCGATATCGCCCACAAAAACGGTATGCGCTGTCTTGTTGACGAGGCTCACGGAACGCATTTTTATTTTGGTGACGATATGCCCGTGTCTGCGATGGCGGCGGGAGCTGATATGGCGGCGGCTTCGATGCATAAATCGGGCGGCAGCCTTACACAGAGCTCGTTTCTGCTTTGCGGAAAGTCGATCAACGAGGGATATGTACGCCAGATAATCAATCTTACCCAGACGACCTCGGGCAGTTATCTGCTGCTGTCGAGTCTTGATATTTCGAGAAGAAATCTTGCTTTACGAGGCAAAGAGGTCTACCGTCAGGTACAGGAAATGGCGCAGTATACGCGCGATGAGATAAACAGTATCGGCGGTTATTACGCTTTCGGTGAAGAACTGAAAAACGGCGACAGCGTTTTTGATTTTGATAAAACGAAGCTCTCGGTCAATACGCTCGATATAGGTCTTGCGGGAGTTGAGGTCTACAATCTGCTCAGAGACGAGTACGATATACAGATAGAGTTCGGAGATTTAGGCAACTTCCTTGCGTACATCTCGATAGGTGACAGACGCCGCGACATAGAGCGCCTTGTCAGCTCTTTGGCGGAGATACGGCGCAGATACGGCAGATCGGGCGCAGGTATGATGCATCAGGAGTATATCGAGCCGACAGTCAAGGCAAGCCCGCAGGAGGCTTTTTACGCCGACAAGATATCTTTGCCGATCGAAGCAACGGAAGGCAGAGTCTGCAGCGAGTTTGTGATGTGCTACCCTCCCGGAATACCGATCTTAGCTCCCGGCGAGCTTATCACAAGGGATATTCTTGATTATATAAGATATGCGAAGGAAAAGGGCTGTTCGCTTACAGGCCCCGAAGACGAGGGAATCGAGCGGCTGAATGTGTTGGTGTAGTGTGGAGTTTTCAACTGCTTCGCACGGGAAAAGAGGTAGAAAATGGAATTTTGGTTTTCGGAAAATCATACGCCGAATGTGCAGATATCCATTCGTGTGGATAAGCAGCTGTACAGCGGGAAAAGTGAATTTCAAAGGATAGACGTGTTTGAGTCTCCCGAATTCGGAAGATTTTTAACGCTCGACGGGTATATGATGCTCACCGAAAAGGACGAGTTCATATATCACGAAATGATAACTCATGTGCCTATGGCGGTACACCCGAACGTAAAGAAGGTGCTCATCATCGGCGCAGGCGACGGAGGAGTAGTGCGCGAGCTTGTGCAGTACCCCGAGATAGAACAGATCGACATGGTAGAGATAGACGAACTGGTAGTTGAGGTGTGCAAGAAGTATCTGCCGAAAACTGCCTGCTGCTTCGATGATCCGAGACTGAATGTTTTCTATGAGGACGGGCTGCGTTTTGTGCGCTTCAAAGAAAACGAGTACGATCTTATCATTGTCGATTCGACCGACCCGTTCGGACCGGGCGAGGGTCTGTTTACGCGAGAGTTTTACGGCAACTGCTGCAATGCGCTCAAGGAAGACGGTATTCTCGTCAATCAGCACGAAAGCCCGTTTTACCCCGAGGACGCCGCCGCGTGCAGGCGCGCTCACAAGAATATTGTCGGAAGCTTTCCGATAGCGAAGGTCTATCAGGCGCATATCCCGACGTATCCTTCAGGTCACTGGCTGTTCGGATTTGCGTCGAAGAAGTATCACCCACTTCGTGACCTCGATGATACACGCTGGAATATGAGGGGGATCACGACAAAGTATTACACAACGATGCTTCATAAGGGCGCATTTTATATTCCCGCTTATGTAGAGGAGCTGCTTAAAAGTGTTGAAGAATAATGTTGAGACTTTCCTTGCATGTGACAAGGAGTATAAAGATGCGGACATCGTTATGTTCGGCGCACCGTTCGATTCGACGACGTCGTTTCGTCCCGGCACCCGCTTCGGTCCGAACGCCGTAAGAAGCGAGTCGTTCGGTATCGAGACGTACAGTCCGTATCAGAACAGAGATCTTGAAGATATAAGCGTAATGGACAGCGGAGATATCGAGCTTTGTATCGGAGATACTCAGACTGTGCTCGATCAGATCAAGGAGCGCGCTCAGATCATTCTGAACGACGGTAAGATACCGTTTATGATCGGCGGCGAGCACTTGGTCACGCTCGGCGCATTCAGGGCGGCAGCGGAGAAGTACCCCGATATACACGTTATACATTTTGATGCTCATGCCGATTTAAGAGAGGATTATCTCGGTGTTAAATACTCTCATGCGTGTGTTCTCAGACGCTGCTGGGATATCGTCGGAGACGACAGGATACATCAGTACGGTATCAGGTCGGGAGAAAAGTCCGAGTTTGAATTTGCGAGGGAACACACGGATATGCACCCGTTCGGTCTGGAGGATATCCCGCAGATCGTAAAGGAGCTTGGCAGTACAAAGCCTGTGTATCTGACGCTTGATCTCGACGTGCTCGATCCGTCCGTATTTCCCGGAACGGGAACTCCCGAACCCGGCGGAGTGACGTTTGATGAGTTAAGACGTGCGGTAACAGCTGTATGTTCGGGAATGAATATAGTTGCGTGCGATGTAAACGAGCTGTCGCCTCATTACGATCACTCGGGAATCTCCACGGCAGCGGCATGTAAGATCATCAGGGAAATACTGCTTGCTGTATAAAAGTGTGAGGTTGCTATGGACGTGTTAGAAAAGGCATTTCTGATAACGATCGGCTCATCGGCAGCGCTTGTATTTATCCTGACTGCACTGTTTTCGCTCGCTTCCCGGATACGGCTGCCAAAACCTGAGGGAGATATACGCTATGCAGATACTTACGAAAGCAGAGTCGGGTATACAGATGATGACAAAAAGCGGCTTGTTGAATATTTGAAGCCTCCAAGAGCGCTTTGGATTTTGGGCGCAGTTATGATATTGGTGTCGCCGCCGTTTGCCGCGCTGCTCGATGTGCTTTACAGACTGCTGCATTCGTACAGCAAATATCCGATGGATAAAACGCTGAGCTTGGGTATAGGTACGGCTGTCTGCGCTGTTATCGGGCTTGGACTTATTATCTATTATATTTACATCAGGTTTTACCGTATCTCTGCTTTGATGAATAAAATCGGGCATACATCGATGCTCGGCGTTCTGATCTCCGATTTCAAAAACGGCAGACACATTTCGGCGGACCGACTTACTCTCGGTCATAGGTATATAATACCAAAGGGAAAGGGTCTTGCCGTGGGATATTCGGAAATTGCCGCTTTAAAAATAAAAACGTCAAGCATAAAGGGTATGGAAACATCGAGCAATCTCTACATTGAGAAAAAATCCGACAGCTATGGTCGGGGCGACAGGGTGTATATTCTGAACGAAGACACAACGGCTGCGAATGAAATAGATGAGCTTGTTAATGCGATCAGAACATATGCTCCCGATGCAGAGATCGATATATGACGAAAGGACTGCCCGTAATATATGGAAAACAACACAGAAAAAAAGAAAAACACCGCCGCTACGACGATGGCGGTAATTTCCGTAATAATCATAGCGCTCGGCGTAATATGTGCTGCTGCGCTGTACTCCGCACTCAGCGGTGAGATCGCCCGAGGCGAAAAGTCACAGCTTATCGTGCAGGGCTTTGATCTTGTTGCGATTTCCGGCAAGGCAGGAAAGGCGGGAGCGTTCGTACTGTCAGCGCTTACCGTTGCCGCAAGCTTTCTGCTCGCAGCGGTGCAATGGATAGGATATGCGATAGTTTGTGCAGTGAAAAATCTGTTGAAAAATAAAGATTGAAGATCAAGAGCGGGTACGCCCGTTAAGGAATACAGGAGGAATAATTATGAGTAAAGTATTGGTTATCGGCTGCGGCGGTGTGGCGAGCGTCGCAATTCAGAAATGCTGCCAGCACAGCGATGTTTTCGAGGAGCTTGTGATCGCTTCGCGTACAAAGTCGAAGTGCGACGACCTCAAAGCAAAGCTTGAAGGAAAAACGGCAACAAAGATCGAGACGGCTCAGGTTGACGCAGACAGCGTACCTCAGCTTGTGGAGCTTATCAACAAAGTGAAGCCCGATCTTGTAATGAATATCGCTCTGCCGTATCAGGATCTTACCATTATGGACGCTTGCCTTGAGTGCGGCGTGAACTATATGGATACTGCGAACTACGAGCCCGAGGATATCACAGAACCCGAGTGGCGCGCAAATTATGAGAAGCGCTGCAAGGAAAAAGGCTTCTCGGCATATTTCGATTATTCGTACCAGATGGCGTACAAGGAGAAATTCGAGAAGGCAGGTCTGACGGCGCTTCTCGGTTCGGGCTTCGATCCGGGCGTAACTCAGGCATACTGCGCTTATGCTCAGAAGCACCTTTTTGATACCATCGACACTATAGACATTCTTGACTGCAACGGCGGCGATCACGGCTACCCGTTTGCTACGAACTTCAACCCCGAGATCAATCTCCGCGAGGTGTCTGCGCCGGGTTCATACTGGGAGAACGGCCATTGGGTAGAGATCCCCGCTATGAGTATCAAGCGCGAGTACGACTTTGACGGGGTAGGTATGAAGGATATGTATCTTCTTCATCATGAGGAGATCGAGTCGCTGGCTGAAAATATCAGCGGTGTAAAGCGCATCAGATTCTTTATGACATTCGGTCAGAGCTACCTTACGCACATGAACTGCCTTGAAAATGTCGGAATGCTTTCCACAGAGCCGATCGAGTTCGAGGGTCATCAGATCGTTCCTATCCAGTTCCTGAAGGCTCTTCTGCCGGATCCTGCGACGCTCGGTCCGAGAACTGTCGGAAAGACAAATATCGGCTGCATTTTCACGGGTAAAAAGGACGGCGAAGAAAAGAAGGCATACATCTACAATATCTGCGACCATCAGGAGTGCTACAAGGAAGTAGGCTCTCAGGCGATCTCCTATACAACAGGCGTACCTGCAATGATCGGCGCTATGATGCTTGTAACAGGCAAGTGGAATATGCCCGGGGTTCACACGGTCGAGGAGTTTGATCCCGATCCGTATATGGAACAGCTCAATAAATGCGGTCTTCCGTGGCAGATAAGCAGCGACCCTGCGCTCGTTGACTGATAACGGTGAAGAGTATGAACGATATCAGAACGCCGTATTTCCTTGTAGACGAAACGCTGCTTGTGAAAAATCTCAAGATACTCAAGGGCGTTATGGACGATACGGGCTGTAAAATACTGCTTGCTCAAAAAGCGTTTTCAATGTATGAAACATATCCGCTGATATCGAAATATCTCAGCGGTTCAACGGCAAGCGGACTGTATGAAGCTCGACTGGGCAGCGAAAAATTCGGAGGGGAGACCCACGTCTTTTCTCCCGCCTACCGTGAGGATGAATTTGACGAGATAATGAGTTATGCCGATCACTTTGTGTTTAATTCCGTCGCTCAGGTGAAAAAGTATGCGTATCGTGCAAAGCAGGCGGGAAAATCCGTGGGACTTCGGGTAAATCCCGAGTGTTCGACACAAGAGAGTCACGCAATTTATGACCCATGCGCTGCGGGATCCCGTCTCGGATGCACGCTTGATCGGTTCGATGAAAGTATCCTGCCGCTTCTCGACGGGCTGCATTTCCATACGCTCTGCGAACAGAATTCGGATGATCTTGAAACGACAGCGAAAGCTTTTGAGGATAAGTTCGGAAAATATCTGTACGAGATGAAGTGGGTAAACTTCGGCGGAGGTCATCACATCACACGAAGCGACTACGATATTGAAACTCTTGAGCGGGTAATTTGTCATTTCAGGGACAAGTACAATGTCGGGGTATATCTTGAGCCGGGCGAAGCTGTAGTTCTGAATGCAGGATTTCTGAAGACCCGGGTGCTGGAGATCGTGCATAACGGAATGGATATTGCGATCCTTGATACGTCTGCTGCGTGTCATATGCCCGATGTTATCGAGATGCCGTATACCCCGCCGCTCCAAAACGCAGGAAAGCCGAACGAAAAGAAGTTTAACTACCGTCTTGCAGGACCGACGTGTCTTGCGGGAGATGTGATAGGCGATTATTCGTTTGACAGACCTCTCTCGGCGGGTGATATGCTGATCTTTGAAGATATGGCGCTGTATACGATGGTCAAGACGAATACGTTCAACGGTATGCCGTTGCCGTCAATAGCGCTTCGCACAGCCGACGGGAAAGAGCAAATTATAAAAGAATTTTCCTATGAAAACTTTATCGCACGATTGTAAATGATCGTTACAACGTCCTTCTGTTCAGATAAACAGAAGGACATTTTTTGTTAAGCAAGGGAAAAAACGGCAACGATATTCATTGATATTATGATATAATTCTGGTGAGTTTGACGATTTCCGAAAAATAAGCAAATTTCCCGTTGACAGGGCGAAAGAAATGTGATAATATAGATAAGCACTCTTCGGGAGGCGCTGAAAAGCGGTGAACGGAGATGCA
>ONIC01000027.1 GCA_900317815.1 uncultured Eubacteriales bacterium
ATACATAAAAAGCGAAAATATCAAACGTCCGCGGAAGTATGGCGGCGCAGGTCAAAAACTGCGGTCGCGGATATGTCACCGGGCACTGCCCGGGGGTTACCATTCAAACACAAGCGCGCCGCTTGAAAGACCGCCGCCGAATGCCGTCAGAAGGATCTTCTGTCCTCTTTGGAGCATTCCCTTTCTGTTCATCTCGTCAAGCGCGATCGGAATGCTTGCGCCCGATACGTTGCCGAAACGCTCGATGTTTACATACCACTTTTCACGGTCGATACCCGACTTCGGCTGAGCAAAATCAATGATCCTCTTGTTTGCCTGATGCGGGATAACAAAGTCGATATCCTCGGGGGTAAGTCCCGTCTTGTCAAGCAGCTCCTTTACGTCGTGCGTGATCGAGTTGACTGCGAACTTGAAGGTAGCCTGTCCGTTCATAAAGAGGAACGGGTGCTTCTGCTCTACCTTGTAGAAAGGCGAGATGCCGTCCCGTGTCGGGATATCTATAACGTCGTCGCCGCCCTTTGTGTGGATAACGGAGTCGTAGAAGCCCTCCTCGGTCGCCTCGAGAACAACGCTCGCAGCGCCGTCGCCGAAGATTACGCAGGTGCTTCTGTCCGTCCAGTCGAGCAGCTTGCTCATACGCTCTGCGCAGACAACGAGAACCTTCTTCGCTCTCCTTCTCTCGATAAATCCCATTGCCGTCTCGAGCGCAAAAAGGAAGCCCGCGCACGCTGCGCTGACATCAAAAGACATACAGTCTGCGCCGATGCGGTTCTCTATCATGCAGGCGAGGTTTGGAGTTACGGAATCGGCGGAGATAGTCGCCGCAACGATCAGGTCGATGTCGCTGCCCGAAACGCCCGCATTTTCAAGCGCGCGCTGAGCCGCCGCAAGACCCATATCGAGAGTCGTCTCGTTAATGCTGACGTGACGCTCCTTGATGCCGACTCTTTTCGAGATCCACTCGTCGGAAGTCTCGACGATCTTCGCCATATCATCATTTGTAACTACGTTGGCGGGAACGTAGCTTCCCGTACCCAAAATCTTAAAATTCATCATTAACGCTCCTTGTGGTTTAATAAACTTGTTATATGTAAGCTTTTCACAAAAGCTCGTATGTAATTTTTCGCACCAATTAATTAGTACCGTTTTCAGAAAAAAGGTTACACAAAATTTTCGAAAATTATTTTGTCAATTCCTTGTATATCTCATTTTTTCGAAAGCCTGTCGCCTTCGCCGCCTGTTTTGCGGCTTCCGATGCGGAGAAACCCTCGTCTATAAGCTGCTGCGCCTTTGACACTGCGTCTTCGAGCGTAAAGGAGCTTGCTTCCTCCTCCGTCTTGCCCTCGACTATCAGGACTATCTCGCCCTTCAGACCTCCGCTGCCGTATTTTTCGCAGGCTTCGGAAAGCGTAGTGCGTATCACCTCTTCGTGTATCTTCGTCAGCTCTCGCACGATGGAGATGCGCCTGTCCGAGAATGTCTCAAAGAGATCCTTCAAAGTGTTGCCGAGCTTGTGCGGCGCTTCGTAGAAGATCATCGTGCGCCGCTCGTTTTCAAGGCTTTTAAGGTGATCGAGCCTGCTTTTTTTATTCATGCTGAGAAAGCCCTCGAACGTAAACCGCCCCGTCGGCAGTCCCGAAATCGCAAGCGCAGAGAGCGCTGCGGTAGGACCGGGAACGACTGCTACCGTTATCCCCCTCTCGGCGCACAGAGCAACAAGCTCCTCGCCCGGATCGGAAATGCACGGCATACCTGCGTCCGTCACTATAGCGCAGTTCTCCCCCGCCTCGATCCTGTCGCAGATAACAGCGCCCTTTTCACGGCGGTTATGCTCAAAGTAGCTTATCATCGGCTTTTTTATTTCAAAGTGATTAAGTATTTTCAGTGTGACGCGCGTATCCTCCGCAGCGATGAAATCAACGCTTTCGAGCGTCTGTCTCGCTCTCGGAGAAAAATCGGACAAATTGCCGATCGGCGTCCCCACGACATAAAGCGTACCGCTCATTTTGCAGATACTTCCCCCCTATTTCTCAGTGTAGTGAATAATGAATAATGAATAGTGAATAGTGAATAATTTCGGAGTCGCTTACGCTCCTGTTTTATTTTAAATAATGCGTAATTCGCAATTCAGACGGCGGTATTACACCGGTCAGGCACCGACCGAGCACCCCTCAGTCACAAGGCACTGAACGTACCTTGTGACAGCTCCCCTATGAGGGGAGCCTAAACAAGAAATTTGGTTAGCCTCCCCTTTAGGGGGTGCGGGTCTCCGGTGGAGACCTCTGCGAAGCAGAAGCACCGACCGAGGCGGCAGCCGAGACGGTGGCACGGCGTAAGCCGTGCCGGAGGGGTAACAACTCCACACTCAAAAATCAAACGTGTCCTTCTTTATAGTCTCCGTAGATGGAGAGCATTTCCGTTGAGAAGCCGCCCTTTTCGTCCTCGATGAGGAGTGTCGGAAGCATTACAAGTCCGCCGGGCGCGCCGCCCCGTCTGCCCTCGACAAGAAACAGCTTCGGCGCTTTGCTTTGGCGCTGCTGGACAAATCTCAGCTTTTTCGGCTCGATTCCCGAGCGTCTCATCGAATCGAGAACGTCCGTCAGTCTTTCGGGACGCTGACAAAGGCAGAGCCTTCCGCCGAAGCGCAGCAGATAAGAAGCCGAGCGTGTGATGTCGTCTGTCGTACATTCCGTTTCGTGGCGGGCGATCTGCTTTGCGGCGTTTTCGTTGACGATGCCGCTGCCGCCGAGCTTGTAAGGCGGATTCATGGCGATCATATCTATCGAGCCTGCGTCTATCGTGCCGCCGAGCTTCTTCAGATCCTCGTTTATCACGGTGATGATCTCACCGAGGGCGTTGAGCCTGACGCTCCTTTCGAGCATATCGCACGCCGCTTTCTGTATGTCCACCGAGATTATGCTCTTCGGCGGTATCCCCCTGCACCAGATCAGACTTATCGCTCCGCAGCCCGTTCCGAATTCGAGTACGCGCTCGTGCTTCTTCGGCGCAGAAAAATCTGCAAGCAGGATAGTGTCCGTCGAGAAGTGGTTCTCGTCCGAGACGATAACGGAGATACCGCTGCCGAGCGGCTCGAGACGCTCCCCGCCCTGCAGCTTCACCTTATCAGCGTTCATAGATGTTTGTGCCCTCGCTGTCGATCGCAACTATAAGCGGCATATCCTCGACCTCATAGCGGTAGATCGCCTCCGTGCCGAGATCCTCATAGCAGATCAGCTCCGCTTTCTTTATGCTCTTTGCGATAAGAGCTGCCGCACCGCCTACTGCGATCAGATAGACTGCGCCGTTTTTCTTTATCGATTCGATAACGGCTTCGCCTCTTGCGCCCTTGCCGATCATGACCTTCAGACCGAGATCGAGCAGGCTCGGCGCATATTTATCCATTCTGTACGATGATGTGGGACCGCACGGACCGATCACATAACCGGGCTTTGCGGGAGCTGCGCCTACGTAATAGATCGTCTGACCCGCAAGCTCGACGGGCAGCTCTTTGCCCTGACAAATCAGCTCGTACAGGCGTTTATGAGCGGCGTCCCTCGCCGTATAGAGATACCCCGAAGCAAGCACCCTGTCGCCCGTTTTAAGCGAGGAAAGCTGCTGCTGAGTTATCGGAAAATTTATCTTTTTCATTGAGATCAACCTTCTTTTTATCGTCCGGTATTTTTTGAGTTGGAATGCGGAGTTTTTTATTTCGGATTAATATCAGGAGCGACAGCGACTCCGATATTATTCAGTATTCATTATTCAGTATTCAATATTCCCTATGCGCCCAAGGCGCATAACTTCACCCTCCACACCCCACACTATTTCACACTATTTAAAGAACAACGCTCTTATGTCTGCAGGCGTGGCAGCAGATATTCACCGCTACGGGCATACCCGCAATGTGTGTGGGGTATGTTTCGATGTTGACGGCAAGCGCCGTTGTCCTGCCGCCAAGCCCCGCAGGACCTATGTTCATTTCGTTTATTTTTTCGAGAAGCTCTTCCTCGACAGCGGCGTAACGCTCGTCCTCGTTTCTCTTATCTATCGAGCGGAACGTCGCCTTTTTCGCAAGCTGCGCCGCCTTCTCGAACGTGCCGCCGATACCTACTCCAACGACGATCGGCGGACACGGATTGGGGCCCGCATACGCTACAGCGTCAAGCACGAACTGCTTCACGCCCTCAATGCCTGCGCTCGGAGTCAGCATCTTCACCGATGACATATTCTCGCTGCCGAAGCCCTTGCCGCCTGCGGTGATCTTTATATTGTCGCCGTGTACGATCGTTGTGTGAATGACAGGCGGAGTGTTGTCCTTCGTGTTCACCCTGTCGAAAACGGGATCGGAAACAACCGATTTTCTCAGATAGCCGTCGATGTAGGCGCGCCGAACGCCTTCCTCTGCCGCCGCCTGAAAGCCGCAGCCGTCAACGACTACTCTGTCGCCGTATTCAACGAACAGAACAGCCATTCCCGTATCCTGACACATGGGTATCTGCTCGTCTGCGGCGAGCTTGTCGTTGTCGATGATCTGAGTGAGCACGTCCTTCGCAAGCTGTGACACCTCTCTGTCTCGCGCCTTGCACAGCGCATTCATGATATCATCTCCGATGAAGTAATTGCAGTCTGTAAACAGCTTACAAACGGCGTTCGTTATTTCCTCGGCAGAAATTTCCCTGACGTTCATAAAAACACCCTTTCATTCAAACGCATATAAGACAATTATATAACATTTAAAGCTCCTTTGCAACCAAAATTCACCGCCGCCGCACGATTTCACGCCATTTTTTTGAATAACGGCGGATATTCGGCAGACATTCCCCGATGAATATGTAATATTGTCAGCTTGATTTCACTTTTTCTGCTCAAATGCAAAAAATACATATAAAAAAATATGCTTTTCCTATTCCATTTTCTGCAATTTTGTGGTAAAATGTATATGTATGCAAAGAATTGTCTGACATTTAGACATCAAAATGAAAGGCTGGTAAAAATGAGCAAGATACTTGTAGTAGACGACGAATACAGGATCAGGGAACTGATAAAAAAGTACGCCGTCTTTGAGGGGCACGAGGTGACGGAGGCTACCGACGGTCTCGAAGCTATCTCTATCTGCACGAGAAATCAGTTTGACCTGATAATCATGGACGTTATGATGCCCGAGCTTGACGGCTTCTCGGCTTGCCGTGAGATAAGAAAGCGCAACTCCACGCCGATAATCATGCTGTCGGCGCGCGGCGAGGAGTACGACAAGATACACGGCTTCGAGCTTGGCATCGACGATTACGTTGTAAAGCCGTTCTCCCCCAAAGAACTTATGATGAGAGTGAACGCCGTTCTTAAAAGAACGGCTCTCGACGACGGACAGAAGCGTGACGTTTTCAAATACAATACGCTCGAGGTCGATTTCAGCGCCCGCATCGTCACGATCGACGGCAAGCGCATCGAGATGACGCCGAAGGAGTACGAGCTTTTCTTCTTCATGGTAAAGAACAAGGGCATTGCGCTTTCAAGAGAGAAGCTCATCAACCACGTCTGGGGCTACGATTTCTTCGGCGACGACAGAACGCTCGACACGCACATCAAGCTGCTGAGAAAAAGTCTCGGCGTATACAGCAAGTGCATCGTTACGCTGCGGGGTGTCGGCTACCGTTTCGAGGCATAAGGTCTGATGGATATCAATATAAAAGAGCTGCTGCCGAAGCTGAAAAGCAAAGCGCAGGCAGTTTTCTCAAAATGCGCGCACTTTTGCAGGGGACTGTACCGCAAAGTAAAGGGAAGATCTCCGCGCGAGCTGTACTACAGTGTGCGGGAGCGTATCAGGACTGCGCCCGAAAAGCTGAAGGTGCGGCGGCAGTCGGGAAAGCTCTCGCTTATGACGTGGCTTCTGATCTGCTTTCTGTCGTTCTCGCTCATTATACTTGCGGCTCAGTTCGTTTTGCAGACGCTGTTTCTCGGCAGCTTCTACAAGGCGATCAAGACAAAGAACATCACAAACTGCGCCGCCGCTATCGAGGAGAACATATCGGAGGGCAACATCAACAGGCTGATCTACACGATATCGTCGCAAAACGACGTCGACATCATCCTCTGCACTCACGACGAGCACGCCAATTTCAAGGTGAACTACTCCTCTGTCGTTTCGAACTACAGCCTTATCGAGGGATACTCGACGAGCGAGCTGAACGAATGCTTTGTCGCGGCGCGCAACAATTCCGGCTCGTACATCACCGTTATCGATTCGCCCGACATAGATCCGCAGAACATTCCCGACAAGGCGATCGAATTTGAGCGCGAGGACGAGGAGCGTATGATCTACTCCGCCGCCTTCAAGAGCGAGGGCACGGAATATCTTTTGCTGCTCGAATCGGTCGTCACTCCGACAAGAAGCACCACGCTCACGCTTCTTTTCCAGATAAGGATAATCCTGGTGCTGCTGATACTGATCTCGATAATTCTCGCCGTATCGTTCTCGAAGATAATCTCGAAGCCGATCGAAAACATCAACACCTCGGCAAAGGAGCTGGCTCAGGGCGACTACGACGTTGAATT
The DNA here is from genome assembly GCA_900317815.1 of uncultured Eubacteriales bacterium. GTDB lineage: Bacteria > Bacillota > Clostridia > Oscillospirales > Acutalibacteraceae > RUG592. The sequence goes on from ONIC01000027.1 coordinate 6,553, forward strand.
TACGGGCACGGGCTACCGTGAGGTCGAACAGCTCAGCGACACGCTCAACTACGCTACGAACGAGCTGCGTCAGGTCGATCAGATGAGAAAGGATCTCATCGCAAACGTATCGCACGATCTGCGCACGCCGCTTACGCTCATCACGGGCTACGGCGAGGTCATGAAGGATATCCCCGGCGAGAACACGCCCGAAAATATCCAGATAATCATTGACGAAGCGACACGCCTTACCTCGCTTGTAAACGATCTTATCGACATTTCGAAGATAGAAGCGGGCACCATGAAGCTCGAAGCCTCTCTCTTCTGCATAACCGACACGATCAAGGAGATGTTCGGCAGATACAACAAGCTCAAGGAGCAGGACGGCTTCACGTTCACCTTCGAGCACGATCAGAACGTCTACGTTTACGCCGATCAGCTCAAGATCTCCCAGGTCATCTACAATCTTGTCAACAATGCGGTCAACTACGCAGGCGAGAACAAGGAGATAACCGTGCGTCAGAGCTGCTACGACAACAGAGTCAGGATCGAGGTCATCGACAACGGCCCCGGTATCCCGCCCGAAAAGCTGAAAAATATCTGGGACAGATACTACAAGGTCGATAAATCGCATCAGACGGCGAGAGTCGGCACAGGTCTGGGACTTTCGATCGTCAAGACCGTCCTCAAGCTCCACAAAGCGCAGTACGGCGTTTTCAGCAAGGTCGGCAAGGGCACGGTCTTCTGGTTCGAGCTTGTCAGGACAAAGGAAAACGGCGAGCCGATGTAACGCCCGCCTGATGAAAAAAATAACAACCGCAGCGAAAGTGATCGTTCATCGAACATTTTCCGCTGCGGTTTTTTCTGCCGTCTATTTGCCTTTGTTCTTCTGCACCTGCGCCGTTACCGCCGCCGCGATGCTGTCGGGCGTGAATTTCGAAGCTGCCGCCATGAGCTTCATCGCCGTGCCGGGAATGATAACGGTCTTTCCCTTGACCATCTGAGTTACGGCATAGCGGGCAACGTACTCGCTCGAATGAGAGGGCGACGCAAAATGAACGCCCGCCACCTTGTTGAATTCCGTATCGACAGGACCGGGACAAAGCGCAGATACCGTCACCGCCGAGCCTGCTTCCGAAAGCTCGTGCGCTACCGACTGGGTGAGCCTGAGCACATAAGCCTTGCTTGCGTAATATGCCGCCATATAGGGACCGGGAGCAAAGCCCGCCATTGAAGCGACGTTGAGTATCTTGCCGCTGTTCTTTGCCTTGAAGTCCTCAAGGAAGAGCTTGAACAGCGTGTGCATCGTCTCGACATTGAGCCTTATCATATCGATCTCACGCTCGCAGGACGTCTTTGTAAAATCGCCCCATACGCCGAAGCCTGCGTTGTTTATAAGGATATCTATATCCTCGTCCTTTGTCATGTCGTAAAGCTCTTTTGCGCTCTCGTAACCCGAGATGTCGCCCGCTATGATGCGGGGCGTTCCCTCAAGACTGTCGGCAAGCTCTCTGAGCCTGTCCTCACGTCTTGCCGTGATGATAAGCTCGCAGCCGTAGGAGTCGAAAACTCTTGCGATATCTCTGCCGATGCCCGAGCTTGCGCCCGTTATAAGTACCTTTTTTGCCATTGCAATCCCCCCGCTTTTTATTTAAGGAGACACTGATTAAAGCGAGTGCTCATATTGCGCCGTCAGATTTTCAGGCAGATTGCACGAAACGACCGCAGGAATAC
>ONIC01000056.1 GCA_900317815.1 uncultured Eubacteriales bacterium
CATCGGTTCGAATCCGATTATCCACCCTTTTTGATCCATTAGCTCAGTTGGCAGAGCACTTGACTTTTAATCAAGGTGTCCGGGGTTCGAATCCCCGATGGGTCACCATTGGAAGCTGTTATATGGCATATAACAGCTCGTTTTTTTAGTTATTTTTAATGGGCCGTCGCCAAGCGGTAAGGCAACGGACTTTGACTCCGTCATCTCGTGGGTTCGAATCCCGCCGGCCCAGCCAGGAACTACCCGATTCGATATAAGCATTCCAATGTGCATATCAGTCGGGTAGTTTTTTTTATTACTAATACTGTTGAGCAAAAAACAATCCTGTGCTATGTCCGATCATACAGCAAAACTATCGACCTTTCACCCGTTCAGGATAAGAGGCTGTCTGATATAGAGATTAAGATAGATAGATAAAACATAACGAAAAGTTCAGACATTCTTGTTAAGGAGACACTGATTAAAGCGAGTGCTCATATTGCGCCGTCAGTTTTTTAGGCAAATTGTTCGAAAAATCCGCAGTAATACTGCCGTATTTCAAGGGAGTTGAGTGCAATATGACGAAAAGATGCAAGCAAGTTTGGTGCTCAGTCCGTAGGATGTGATTTATTCAGTGGTTCCTTAATACACCATTGAATCAATACAACTCTGCAAAAGAAGTCTATTACCATATCTGACATTTCTTAATAGAATGTTATTGAAAGAAATGCGGTGATATGTTATCATTGATAGAGAGGTGAAGCAAAATGGAATTTGATCGGCAGTTGAATGAAATAATAGAGCGGATCGGATGCCTTAACAAGGATCTTGCGGAAGCGTCGCATCTGTCCGAGGTCGCAATAAGTCGATATAGAAACGGCGTGCGAGCTCCTAAAGCTGACAGCATAACACTACAGCAGCTTGCACACGGTCTTGCCGTGCTTTCCGAAAACAGAGGCTGCGGACTTGCCGAGGATGTTATCACGATCAAGCTGCAAAATAGTCTCAGTGCGGTCAGTTCCTACGATGCCGATCAATTCATAGATAAAATGAAAGAGCTCCTGAACGGATTGGATATCACTATAAAGGAACTCGCCGATAGCGTAGGATATGATCCCTCTTATTTGTCGAGAATACTCCGCAAGGAACGAAAGCCGCAGAAGCTCGAAAAGCTAATTGCCCTGATATCGGCATTCTTTTCAAGCCCTGATATGCCGCGTGAAAAGAAAGAAAAGATATGCGCGATCATTGGCATTGATAAAAGCCTTTCGGAAAATGATGAAGAGTTAAAAACAAGTGTCTTTACTTATCTTTGTTCATCGATCGACGTTGAATTTCCGGATGTAGATATGACAAATACTCCAATCACAGGATTCCTTCATAAGCTTGATGATTTCGACCTTGATGATTTTATCAAGGCTATCCGATTTGATGACGTAAAGCTTCCGACAGTACCTTTTCAGATACCAAAAACGGAATCATATAGCGGGATCGAACAGATGAAGAAAAGCGAGCTTGACTTTATGAAGACTGTTGTCTTGTCAAGATCAAAGAGCAGTGTTATTCTTTACAGCGATATGCCGATAACAGAAATGGCGAAGGATACAGAGTTTTCAAAAAAATATATGTACGGACTTGCGATGATGATAAAAAAGGGGCTTCACATCAATTTTATCCACGATGTAAACAGGCCGTTCAACGAAATGATGATCGGTCTGGAGAGCAATATACCTCTGTATATGACGGGACAGATATCCCCTTTTTATCTAAAGAATTCAGAAAGCCGCGTTTTTAATCATCTTTTAAAGGTATCGGGCTCGGCGGCGCTCTGCGGGGAGGCCATCAAGGGAAATCACAACAGCGGCCGATATATCCTGACCACAAAAAGGGACGATGTGCTTTATTACCGAACGAGAGCAAAACAGCTGTTAGAGCACGCATCGGAACTGATGGAGATATTCCGCGAAGATCGCAAGGAGATTTTTTTAGCTTATCTCGACAGATCTTTCACCGCACAGTGCGAGCGAAAAATGATATTTAGTTGTCTGCCTTTGTTTACCATATCAGAGCAGCTTCTCGATAAGCTGCTCTGTGACAACAATGTAAGCAAAGAAAACGCCGAAACGATCAGAAAACACAGAGCATACATTAAAGAAAAACTTGAAGAGCTGCTGAAAAACGAACGAGTAACTATAGTTGTACCGAAATTGACAGCAGATGATCTCTCCGAAAACGCACCTTATCTTTTTATCCCGGAGCTGTTTCTTGATTTCGGACTGAAATACTCATCCGATAATTACAATGCACATCTTGAGCAAACAAAGGAGTTTGTGTCTCTTTATGATAACGCTGCCCTCGACATAAGCGATACCGTCACATTCAAAAATATTGACTTTACAATTATCAAAGGAAAAGAAGTTATCGTATCGAAGTCAAAGTCTCCGACAATTCATTTTATAATCAAACATCCCCGTATGGTAAAGTCGTTTGAAAACTATTCGGTCCCTATAATCATAAACTGAGAAGGTGGAAAAATGATAAAGGAACAACTGATTACACTCAGACTCCCTTATGTAGATGGTGACCGCATAGTGCGGGTGTTTGTTCCCGAGCATGATGACGGAGAGATTTTGCCTGTTATTTATATGACGGACGGTCAGAATTTATTTGAAGATATGACCGTTCGCTTCGGCTGCTGGTACACACGCGAGGCTGTAAGAGAACATCGCAGTAAGCACGGGCGCGCCGCGATCATAGTCGGTATACATAATGACTGCGGAGAGATCGAACGCACCACAGAGCTTATGCCGAAGTCTATAGGAAGAATAGAACTCCCTTCTATTATACCTGACGAAGAAAAACCTTTACATATACCAAGAGGCGAGATATTTGAAGATTTTATTTTGAACACGGTTATGCCTGCGGTCGAAAAAAACTTTCCTGTAAAAAAAGGGCGAAGCAATACAGCATTTTGCGGAAGTTCATCGGGAGGTCTGGAGTCGTTTTATATTGCACTGAACAACCCTGAGAAATTCGGTGCGGCGGGTGTACTCTCCCCTGCTCTGCTTTTTTACAACAGTGTTGACCTCGAAAAATGGATAAAAGTTAAATCCAATGCGAATGACCTTCCGTTTTTGTATATGTATATCGGAGGCGGAGATGACCTTGAAAAAATACTGACTCCATCGTATTTATCAACCATCGAAATATTAAAAAAATACTATCCCGCAGATAAGATCAAAGAAGTGACCATTGTCGAATCGAAACATAATGAATCGGCATGGGCACCAATCTTTAAGGATTTTCTAAGCATTTTTCTTTCGGAATAACAGTATACCGCGTTGTAACATTCATCTTCCCCGAGCTTAATGTTACAACGCTTTTTATTTTTATTAGTCCTTAAAACGGTGTAAATGATCCTAAATTGTTATTTTGTGCAAAAAATACACAATTATTTCGTTATGTATAACTGTTATAGGCTATTGTGAAATTTTTAGATTTATGATAGAATATTTCTAATAGTATATTTATTATTAATGACCTGTGATCAATGCCACAAAGAACAAAGCGTAAAAGAGTGATAATAATGAAGAATACAAAATCAGCGATAATAAAAGCAACAAGGACCTCGGCGCTTACGTTGTTATGCATAGCGCTAAACGTAGCCGGAAGCATTTTTGCAGATAAACATACGCTCCCTGCGGTGCTTGATTCTTTCGGCACAATACTCAGCGCATATATACTCGGACCTCTCTGCGGTGCAGCGGTCGGATGTGCTTCGACAGTCATCACATCTTTCTGGTCGGGGCGTTCTGCGGCATATTGTATTACAGGCATTCTTATTGGAATCAGCGTAGGTATCGCCGCAAGGCGGAAACACTTTGCAACCATATTTCACGCTATGACGGTGGCAGGACTTGTTACAATGGTATCGGTAGTGTTTTCTACTATACTAAATATTATTTTCAGCGATGGCAACATTGGAAATATCTGGGGGAACGGAGTAAAGGATTTTCTGATAGACAAAAACTTTCCGGGCATACTTGCATCATTCATCGGACAGTTTTATCTTGAATTCACCGATAAACTAATATCGGTCGTCAGTATGTTCTTTCTGATATCATTGATAAGACACATAAGAAAAAAGATCATGGCAGACCCGGAGTCTGAAGACGGACAGAAAAAAGACTCTTCCGAAGCCGGAAAAGCCGCTGCCGCTTTGCTGACAGTTTTACTGATCTTCGTCAGTGTATCGCCGCTCGGACTTTCTGCCAACGCTGACGCAGATACATCGGAGGACAACAGCTCCTACATCAGAACAGTATACAACGGTGATAACGGTCTCCCCTGCGGACACGCCAATGATGTTATACAGACTAACGATGGCATTCTCTGGGTGGGAAGCTATTCGGGACTTTACCGTTATAACGGAAGCAACTTCCGTTTCATGAACGAATTCGATACAGTTAAGAATGTAAACTGTATGTATGTTGACAACGAAGGCAGACTCTGGATCGGAACAAATGACAACGGCGTTGTACTATCCATAAATGAGACAGTAACAAGTCATCTTGATGATACGCTCGGACTCCCCAACAATTCCGTCCGCTGTATCACTCAGAGCGCCGACGGAGATTACTACATCGGTACATCCGATACTATGATCGTAGCAAGGCTGAAAACCGGTATTTCGGTAGTTAAGACACTTGATGATATTTTGTACGCAAAAAAAACTTCGTCCGATGATAACGGAAATGTCGCTGTCACGACCGCAGCAGGCAAGCTCTATATCCTCAGAAAAGGAGATGTCGCTTATGAAGTCAACGACGCAAATAAAGATACAAACTTTACCTGCTGCTCCTTCGATCGGAACAACAACCTTTACGCAGGCACAGCTGATGGACGAATTCTCTATTATTCTATCGGATATAAAAACGCAAATAAGACAGGCGAGATAAACTGTGAAGGTCTTACGGGCCTTAACTGTATTTATACAGACGATGATACTCCCAACAAAGTCTGGGTACTTGCCGACAACGGTATCGGAACAGTGGTCAATAAGACGAAATATGAACACCTTGAAACCGAGGGCTTTAACTATTCGCTTGAAAAAATGACCAAAGACTATCAGGGAAATCTCTGGATCGCTTCTTCAAGAATGGGCTTGATGCAGCTTTCTGCTTCTCCTTTTACCGATCTGTTTGCTGAATACGGGCTTGAAAGCCGAGTTGTTAATACAACTGAGCTCAAGGACAAATTGCTCTATATCGGAACAGACGGCGGGCTAATAATAATTGATACCGAAACCGGCGCTCACATCGAAAATGAGCTTACAAAGACGCTTGAAGAAGCAAGAGTGCGGTGTATTAAAAATGACACTAAAAATAATCTCTGGATATGCAGTTATGGCTGCGGACTGATAGAGATCAAACCTGACGGGAAGACATTGCGTTTCGATAAAGATGAATACGGGATCGGCAGCCGAGTCAGGGTGTGCATAGAGCTTGACGACGGAACTATTGCTGTCGGAGGCGATAAAGGACTTTACTTTTTAAAGAACGACAAGATTCAGAGATCTATGCTATACGGCGAGGAGCTCGGCGCTGCAAAGATTCTTTCTCTGTATGAGATGCCCGATGGCAAACTGTATGCCGGTACCGACGGTAACGGGATCTCGGTAATAAACGATGGTAAGGTAGAGCAAAATTATACAAGAAATGAAGGCCTTACATCGGACGTTATACTGAGAATCGTAGGTGATGTCGATCCAAAGAACATATTCATAGCAACGGGAAACGGACTGTGTTATCTGAAGGACGGCTCAATCAGCACATTTTCTAATTTCCCCTACTCAAACAATTTCGACCTGATACTTGATGATGACGGCGATTTATTCGTCCCAGGAAGCGCAGGTATATATGTATGCAAAAGGAATGACCTTGTTTCCATGCGGAATTTTGATTATATTATTCTGAACTCAAAGGCTGGACTGATGGGGTCTCTTACATCAAACGCATGGAATGCTGTTGACCAAGACAAAAATGTCTACCTATCGACCGACAGAGGAGTTTACTCGGTTAATCTGGACGCATATCAAATGAAAAGGAGGTTTTACAGACTAAAAATCTCAGAGATCCTCCTTGACGGAAAATCGGTCCCGAACAGAAGAGGGTCGGGACTGACTATAGGAAATGAAGTAAAAAGTATAGAGCTCGTACCCGAAATTATTAATTATACACTTGAAAATCCCAGTATATCATATCGGCTTGAAGGCTTAGATACTGAATGGAAGACCGTATCTCAAAGTGATCTTTCCCATATCGTTTACACAAATCTTCCTGCAGGCGAATATGAGTTCCGACTTGCTATCCGTGATCCGGAATCGGGAAATATCCTTGAGGAAAGCTCGTACAGGTTCCAGAAGGATATGGCAATTTATAACAATAGCTGGTTTATGATCTATATGATCGTGATCGGCGGCATCTTTGTAGGCTGGCTCACTTGGTTTTTGACGAGAGTTCAGATGCAGCGCACGATGGAGATCCAGCAGACCAAGCTTGCTCTTGCACTCCAGCAGGTACAGATGGGAAATGAAACTATCCTTGCTATTGCTAAAACGGTCGATGCCAAAGACCTGCGCACAAGTCAGCATTCGCAGCGAGTTTCGGAATACTCTGTCAAGATCGCTGCAAAATTCGGTTTCAATAAGGATGAACTTGAAAATCTGAGAAAATCTGCTCTGCTCCACGACATCGGCAAGATAGGTATTCCCGATGCGATACTCAACAAGCCTTCAAGACTTACCGATGAAGAGTATGCTATAATGAAAACCCACGTTACGCGAGGTGCGGAGATCCTGAAGGACTTTACACTTATCGATCATGCTGTAGATGGAGCAAGGTATCATCACGAGCGTTATGACGGACACGGATATCCCGATAATCTCAAGGGAAAAGAAATACCGCTTTACGGCAGGATAATTGCTATCGCAGATGCGTTTGACGCCATGACTGCAAATCGTGTATACAGACAACGTCAGGATTTTGACTATGTTATGGACGAACTTCATAAAGGCAGAGGAACTCAGTTTGACCCAGAACTCCTTGATATTTTCCTTGAATTGATCGACAGCGGAGAGATAGATATAGACAGTCTGTATAATAAAAATAAGAAGGAAGGTGGCAGTGATAATGCTGAAAAAGATTCTTAATAACGGTATAGAAAAGATCAATAAAGCGATCGATATTGAGAAAAAAGTGCTTCCTGCGGCTATTATCACTGCAATGTTGGCCGTCCTTGTATGCGGTTTTATACACTCAGCAGGTCTTTTTGTCACTCACGAGCGCGAGTCTGTCACTGTCGGATTCCTGTGCAGCGGTGATGAAAGCACTCCTTACAGTGAAAACTTCCTTCGTGTCGTTGATGCGATAAATATTCAATACGGTTCAAAGATAAAAATGTTCGTCAGAAGCAATGTCCCGCACAATGCGGCCGATCGTGTGCTTGACGAGCTTGCCGATCTTGACTGTGATATAATATTTACCAACAGCTATGAATTCGGAGAATATACAAAAGAATTTGCAAAATCGCACCCCGATATTCAGTTTTGTCAGGCAACATGCTCTAATGCTAACGACTCTCCCCTACTTGACAATTATCATACTTTTATGGGTGAGATCTACGAGGGATGGTTTATATCGGGCAGGATCGCTGGCGCTAAGCTGAACGAGATGATAAAAAACGGCGAGATAAACGAGGACGAAGCTTGGCTCGGATTTGTAGGTGCTTTTCAGGAACCTGAAACTATGTCAGATTACACAGCTTTCCTGCTTGGAGCGAGACGCGAGTGCAAGTCAGCTCGTATGCGAGTTAAGTATACAAACTCATGGTCTGATTACCGTGCGGAGAAAGAAACTGCCGAGCATCTCCTGAATGAAGGCTGCATAATCCTGTCTCAGGACACAGATACCTGCGGAGTAGCAGTTGCCTGTGAAAACACATCTTTAAAACATCATGTATATCACATAGGCTATAATCAGGATATGATGACCAACGCACCGAATACAACGATCACAGGAGCAAGAACTGACTGGGCACCGTATATCTGCTCGGCAATAGAAGCTATAATCAACAATGCACGTATCGAAGATTTCGTAGACGGACATATTCACGGAAACGATGCGGGCGGCGGATTTGAACACGGCTGGGTAAAGATGCTTGATTATAACAGAACTATCGCACCCTCAAACTATGAAGAGATAGTAAGCGAAAGCATAGAAGAGTTTAAAAATGGTACTTGCATGGTATTCTTTGGCGATTACACAGGAGTTGCGCCCTACGATCAAAGCGATGTGTGCAACTTGAAGAATGAATATCGGGAGTGCCGCTATCGTTCGGCACCAAGCTTCCATTACATACTCAACGACGTTGTTATTGTCGAGAACTAAGAAAAAACCGCAGGTCACTCTGCGGTTTTCTTTATTCTTCAGTATTTTTATCCTGCCATACTACAGCACTCATACGACCGAGAGCTGTAAATCGTTCGTCAACAGCAGCCTTGGGATAACTTGATGTTTCGCTCCACGATAGAGGGTCCGAGATGTAGTAGTTATTCTTGTCATAGCCCGTAAGCACAACACAATGCTCATTGAGCGGCCAGACAAACCTTTTACTTGATATCTTCCCGTTCTCATCTGTAAGATACCAGCTGTCACCGTCCACAACAGGCACCATACTGTCTGTAACCCAGATCAGAACAGGAACATCTTGGATAATATATGTACTGCACAGGTCACCTAAAGACATACCTGTGGTATCTTCTGTGTAGTAACCCTCAAGTTCAAGATCATCCACAAGATCACATATAACTGACGGAAAACACCCAAATCCGTCAATACGAGTTGGATCTCCGATGAATGCCTGTGACGGAGATTTGCCGTACAGCCTACCGTCAGAGCTCATTCGGAGCTTATCACTCTCGATCGCATTTGTAAGAGTTTTTAGCGAAACACCTTTAATTCCGTAATAATCAAGCACAGTTTTCGTGCAGACAATTTCGCATCCTGTTATCAGTTTATCGTACTGTGTTATGTGAGTTACCTTTAGTTTATGGCTTTTGGGAATCTTATCATAGGAGTGAACAATGAAAGACGAAATGTGGGGTTCGTCGAAGGTTTCCTGTATATCGGGAACATCGTGCGTTTCAGGCACATCAGGTGTGGGCGGTTCAGTAATTACAAGGATATCGGGAGTATCGACATTTTCGGACAAAGTGTCACTTTCGGACTTGGAAGCCTGAAGTACTGCCGACGATATGCCGACCAACACACATAATAATAATACCGATAATGTGACCCCGGTAATGAGTACACTATTTCTTTTCCCTTTATCTCTGTTTTTTGACATTTACATTTCTCCTCCGCAATTAAGGAGACGCTGATTAAAGCGAGTGCTCATATTGCGCCGTCAGATTTTTAGGCAAATTGTTTGAAAAAACCGCACGAATACTGTCCGCAAGGAGGAAAAAAACAGATGTGCGGAGACAACTTTCGTCTAAAATAAAGTCGGGCGGAATTGTCAGCGGATACTATCCGCACGGTTAGTTCCCGCGAGGAA
>ONIC01000144.1 GCA_900317815.1 uncultured Eubacteriales bacterium
GACCGCAGGCAATTACCGCTGCAGGTTATTTTGTATAACGGCTCTACTGCCGCATACGACATTTATTCTTCCCGCAGCCAACTGATCGGGGGAAAAGCTGCGGATAATCACAGCATACTGCCCCTTTGTAATTAAGTATCACATACAAAAGTGACAGCTTTTTGAAAAGATAGTGATGTTTTATCAAAAGTATTACGGTGAAAATCTGAAGTGCAAAATTTCAGCGAAATATCTAAAAAACGATTTTTAAGTTTGGGTAGTATTACGCCGCAGAATTGGCTGATTATTTCTGTATAGGAATTAAAAAGCAAATCCTATATTTTATAATATTAACAGTAATATTCGGAAATTGTGCGTGTTTTTGTGTTTGTCAACAAACTTATTAAGGAGGAAGATAGCAATGAGAAAGCTTTTCACGAAAGTAATCTGCTGTGCGCTTCTCGTCGGTATGGTAACGAGCGGCAGCATCGCTGCACTCAACAGCGCTGTCAGCGCTTCCGCAGCAGAGGTTAATGCAGAAGAGTCGGCTGCATCGGGTATCACCGTTCACTATAAGAGCGAATCCGGCGCACCGACAGTTTATTATTGGAACTCCCTTCCGGATCTCGTTGATACCAACTACCCCGGCGACGCAATGTCGAGCGAGGGCAACGGCTGGTACAGCAAGTCTTTCCCGGGAATTGAGAAAATAAATCTCCAGTTCGTTGTAGGAGGAAGCCGCAGCGCAGAGCTTACAAGAAGTGCCGCAGGCGAGTACTGGTACAAGGGCGGAAAATGGTATACGAAGAACCCGGACGAGGGCGGAAACGACGACTACGAGCGCACCGATATGCGTCAGGATTCCATCTACTTCGTTATCACAACGAGATTTTACGACGGCAACACCGGCAACAATGTACACTGCTGGGACGATGCAAAGGCAAACAACCCTGAGTCCGATCCTGCATGGAGAGGCGATTTCCAGGGACTTATCGACAAACTCGACTATATCAAGGCTCTCGGCTTTTCCGCAATCTGGATCACACCTGTTGTTGAAAACTGCTCAGGCTATGACTACCACGGCTATCACGCACTTGACTTTACAAAGGTAGATCCGCGTTACGAGAGCGAAGGCGCAACATATCAGGATCTTATCGATGCCGCTCACGCTAAGGGCATAAAGATCATTCAGGACGTTGTATGGAACCATTCCTCAAACTTCGGTGAGAAGTTCCTTGCTCCTATGTTTGAGAAGGATTATTCGAAGGATCTCGGCTCGGGCGATTGCCTCAAGCTCGTTGACGGTCCGCTCAAGCAGGCATTCCCGAACTACGACAGTCTCACCCCCGATGCGCAGTATCAGGCAAGACTTTCCGTTATGAAGGAAGATCAGTACGATACAAAGAATTATTACCATCACGATAAGAGCCTCAGCTACGGCAGCTACACCGAGCAGACAGGTCAGATGGCGGGCGACTGTGTTGATATCAACACGGAGAACCCCGAGGTCGCAAACTACCTCGTAGATACATTTATGGATTATGTTGACATGGGCGTTGACTGCTTCCGTTTCGATACGGAGAAGCATATCAACCGCTGGACACTCAACAGCGCTTACTTCCCGACATTCTCCAAGGTAGACAACTTCTACATCTTCGGTGAGGTGTGCTCACGCCGCCGTGAGGTAATGAACGAGGGCGGTCCTTCCGACTCCTGCTTCTTCTACACATGGGCAGAGCCTTCCAGCTCGCCTGCATGGACGAATGATGCTGCAACGAACTACAAGACTGCCGTTGCACAGTGGGACGTATGGGCAAGCGCAGGTTCGTTTACTCAGAGATCCGACAATGCATTCCTCAAGGGCAATGCATATCATACTCCCGATTACAGTCAGGCTAACGGCACGGGCGTTATCGACTTCCCGATGCACTGGAACTTCTACAGAGCAAGCGATGCATTCAACACCGCTAAGGGCGGCGACGATATGTACAACGACGCTACCTGGAACGTTGTATACGTTGATTCTCACGACTACAGCCCCGATGACTGCCAGCGTTTCCGCTACACAGGCGGCGAGGCAGCATGGGCAGAGAACATGAGCCTTATGTTCACATTCCGCGGAATCCCCTGCATCTACTACGGTTCCGAGGTACAGTTCATGGCAGGCGCCGAGATCGATGTCGGCCCGAACGCTCCGCTCTCCAAGACAGGACGCGCTTACTTCGGCGATTACCTCGAGGGCAGCGTTACAGCATCCGATTTCGGAACATTCACAGCAAGCGGCGCAGTTTCTGATACGCTCAACAATCCTCTTGCTAAGCACGTAACAAGACTTAACCAGATCCGCAGAGCTGTTCCCGCTCTCCAGATGGGTCAGTATTCGACGGAAGGCTGCAACGGCGGTATGGCATACAAGCGCCGTTACACAAAGGACGGCATCGACAGCTACGCACTCGTTACAGTATCGGGCGGCGCTACATTCTCGGGCGTTGAGAACGGTACTTACGTTGAGGTCGTTACAGGTCAGAAGGTAACAGTATCGAACGGTTCGCTCTCCACAGATTCTATCGGTCAGGGCAACCTCAGATGCTACGTTCTCCAGACAGGCGACGGCGTAGAGCCTACAGGTAAGGTCGGCACAGACGGCTCTTACCTCAAGTAATTGCAATTTCATTTTTCATGATCAGATACTATCATTCATGAATTTATATCCTTTCACAGAAGAGCCGTACTCAATCCGAGTGCGGTTTTTCTGTTATTCTGTTATGTCGAAATGGGTATGTACTCAACAAGTAAATTGATACCCTGATCATTTGCGATCGTATACCTGCTGCTCGCGGCACAAAAGGCAGCGCATACGATAAACCGAGTTCGCGTATTGCCTGCGGGCGCTTGCCCGCCGCAGATAGACTATGCCAAGCGTTAGTCAGGGGCATTTTGGCATAAAAAGGCTTGAACGATGCCTCCGGCGGCAAGCCTTTTTGAAAAAAGGCTTGGCGAAAAACTTTAATTATTATTATATGAGAGAAAGTTGATTTCCATGACACTGCCTGTCGCGGCATAAAAGGCAGCGCATACGATAAACCGAGTTCGCGTATATGCCTGCGGGCGCTTGCCCGCCGCAGATAGACTATGCCAAGCGTTAGTCAGGGGCATTTTGGCATAAAAAGGCTTGCCGAAAAACTTTAATTATTATTATATGAGAGAAAGTTGATTTCCATGACACTGCCTGTCGCGGCACAAAAGGCAGCGCATACGATAAACCGAGTTCGCGTATTGCCTGCGGGCGCTTGCCCGCCCGACGTAGTTAGTGTATAATTTCAGTAGGCGACCCGCGCGGGACAAAAGCAAGGCTTGAGATAAACTGTCATCGCGTATATGCCTGCGGGCGCTTGCCCGCCGCCTGTAATTATGAATTGACTTTATCGGGACGTGATGGTATAATTTATGTAAACATAACAAAAATGCTTACAGGGAGAATTTGCCTTATGAAAATATCTGTGCTCGGGTGCGGGCGTTGGGGCGCGTTTATCGCGTGGTACTTAAACAAGATAGGTCATGATACCGCTTCGTGGGGACTTCCGACTTCAAAGCACCTGATCGAGCTGAAAAATACAAGAGCGAACGGAATGCTGACGTTTCCCGAGTCGCTCGAAATAACTGACGATCTGGAATACGCTGTCGGCAGAGCAGAGGTCGTTGTAATCTCGATAAGCTGTCAGTCACTGAGATCGTTCCTTGCTGATGTGAAAAAGTATGACCTGACGGGTAAGAGCATCGTGCTGTGTATGAAGGGAATCGAAGAGGGTACGGGAAAGCGCCTGACCGAAGTGGTCTCCGATGTTCTCGGGGATATTCCGACAGCCGTATGGGTAGGCCCCGGTCATCCGCAGAATTTCGTAAACGATATTCCGAACTGTATGGTTATTGACAGCGCATATCCCCAGCTGAAGAAAAAGCTCGTCGATGAATTTTCGTCAAATCTCATTCGCTTCTACTACGGGACCGACCTTATCGGAAGTGAAGTAGGAGCGGCGGCGAAGAATGTTATCGGTATCGCTGCGGGGTTTCTCGACGGCTTCGAGTGCAGCTCGCTCAAGGGCGCGCTGATGAGCCGAGGAACGTACGAGGTCGGCAAGCTCATCAAGGCAATGGGCGGCAGCGAGTATTCCGCTTACGGCTTGTGTCACCTCGGAGACTATGAAGCGACGCTTTTCTCAAAATACAGCCAGAACAGAATGTTCGGTGAAACATTTATCAGAGGAGAGAGCTATACGAAGCTTGCCGAAGGCGTTGCAACGTGCAGAGCGCTCGTGTATCTTGCGCAGAAGTACGATGTTGATATGCCTATCGTAAACGCAGTGCGCGCGATACTTGCGGGCGAGCTTGACGCAAAGAAGGCGCTCGGCGAGCTTTTCAGCAGAAGTATCAAGAGCGAGTTCATAGACTATAACAAATAAAAATGCGGAAAAATTCGCAGGATAAGGAGGTCGCGCTATGCTGAAAAAAATTACGGCGCTGCTTGCCGCAGCGGTACTTGCGCTTTCTCTTTCAGCGTGCAGCGGGGAACTGCTCGATGAGATCTTTTATTATGAAGACGGCTCGGACACGGTCAGCGAAGCAGTGACCTCGATCGACGGTATGCAGGGACCGTACGATGTTGTGAAGGTAGTTGACGGCGATACTATCAAGCTCATGATCGACGGAGAGAAGAAGAATGTCCGCCTGATCGGCATTGACACTCCCGAATCCGTTCACCCCGATGCAGAGAAGAACGTACCTGAAGGAAAGCTGGCGTCAGACCACACGAAGCTGCTTGTGGGCGATAATCAATTGTATTTAGTCTACGGTACAGATCCTCAGGATCGCTACGGCAGACCGCTGTGCTACGTTTATCTGCCCGACGGAACGATGCTCAACGAGAAGATACTCTCCGACGGCTATGCAAAGGTCTTGATCGTCGGGAAAAACAAGGAATACAAGGATCGTTTTAACGAAATACAGGAAGAAGCGAAAGCCGACGGCAGAGGACTTTGGCCGAGCGGAGTTTTTGACGATTGACGAATTGATCGCAGAGGTGATAAGGTATGAGAAGATTGATCGCAGGTGCGCTGTCTGTATGCGTGATGCTGGGTGCGGTGACTCTTTGCGGATGCGGAGAGAAAAAATTTGAGCTTGGCGGAGAGACTTTTAGCTATACTGTCGATGAGATCGAACTTAACGACAAGAAAATATCGTCTTTGGCAGAGCTTGAAAACTGTGAGGAGCTTCACAGCCTATGTCTTGACGGCTGCTATATAAGCGAATTGGCGGAGATCGGAAGGCTTAAAAGCCTGAAACGCCTGTCACTTATCGGCTGCGGTATAGACGATATTTCGCCGCTTGCGCAGCTTAACTCGCTTGAGGTGCTGCTCGTCTCCGAGAATGAGATAGAGGATATTTCTGCGCTGTCGGGTCTTAAACATCTTAAATATCTCGATATCGGGAAAAATCCTGTTGCCGATCTGCAGCCGCTTTCAGACTGTACGGAACTTGAAAAGCTCTACGCCGACGAGACACTGATCACCGACATATCTCCGCTTGTCGGAATGAAGAGAATGGAGGAGCTGTACCTCAGCTCTGACAAGATCAAGGGCATTGACGTTATCTCAAATTTCGATCATCTGCGCATACTCGATCTGTATGATACCGGTATCAATACGCTGAAGCCTGTCAGCGGGCTTTCCGATCTGCGCTGTCTGTACATCGGAGAAAACAGCGCTGTCAAGGACTTTACTCCGATCAATACTCTCGAAAAGCTCGAGATCTGCTGCGCGGAAAACTGCTCTATTACCGATGTTTCGGTTTTCTCTGCCCTCGGTCAGCTGAAGGAGCTTGTTCTGACAAACGACAAAGTAAAGGACATAACGCCGCTTGGCTCGGTCAAGACGCTTGAAAAGCTGAATATCGAGGGCAACTACGTTGTTTCCAAGGAAAATGTCGGGGAGCTTATGACGGCGCTTCCCAAATGCACTGTCGAGCACTCTGCGCTTAAAACACAGATCGAGCTTGATATCCTTGAAGGTATCGCAACCGATGGTTATGACGACGAGTTTGACGACGGAACAGACGGTGAGGAAGAGGACAACGACAGTACCGACACTGATACCGATACCGACCTATAAATACCTGTATAAAATACAAAACGCAGCTTGATACATATTGGATCGGGCTGCGTTTTTTTGTATATTTGGTAAGGAAATCACACGGAAATAAACTATCTTCTAATTCTTAAAAAAAACTTAAATAGTTCTTAAATTTGTCTTAAATTCATAAAAACATAGCGTAATTTTGTCAAAAATTTAAAAAATACTTACAAAAAATTCAAAAAATTCCCCCTTTTGTCTATTGCAACAGATTATTTGATATGGTAATATAAAACTGTAAAAATCAAGAGGAATACGACCCGACTGTTATCCCGCCGTGTTCTTCGAATAATCTGACAGGAGGAATTATCTGTGAAAAGACGGAATGTTATTACGAGTCTGCTCTGCGCGTCCGCATTGATAGGGAATATGTTCGCGGCAGCGATCCCTGCATCGGCAGACACTACAGACAGCGTGACGACCTTTACATTCACCGACAGCGGGATCACCGTTTCGGCGGGAGCCGATGAGACGACATACTCGGCGGAAGGCACGGCGCTGACTATCAAAAAAGGCGGCAGCTACAAGGTCACGGGATCCTGCAAGGACGGCAGCGTCAAGGTCAAGAAGGGTATTTCGGGTGTTACGCTTACACTGTCCGACCTCGATCTTACAAGCACGACTACAGCTCCCGTTACCTGCAATAAGAACACGCAGGCTGACATCATCATCGAGGGCACGGTCACACTCGAGGATAACGAGAAGAACAGCGAGGATTACTGGTACGATCAGGGTTACACCGACTCCGATACGGAGCTTGACGAGGCGGAGAGCGCAGTTATCAAGCTCAAAGGCGCATCAAAGGTCACGATCTCTGGCGACGGTACGCTCAACATCAATGCCAACGCCAAAAACGGCATAAAGACAGGCGCAACGCTCGACTCCGATCTCGAAACAGAGCTTGCCCCCGACTCATCGAGCGAGTATTATGCGTATCTGACAATGAAAGATCTCACGGTCAATATCGACACGACAAGCGTCTATACTCCGCAGAGTACCTCGACAGGCGGCAATACGGGCTGGAACTTCGGACCCGGAGGCGGCTTCGGTCAGGAAACGGAGACCTACGGCGATGCTATTAATTCCGAGTGCTGTCTTAATATTGAGAGCGGTACATACAACATAAGCGCAGGAGACGACGCTATCAAGTCGGATTATATTCTGAATTTAGGCGCTGCGGGCGCGTCAAACGATTCGCTTGATATTAATATCAACGAGTCTTACGAGGGCCTTGAAGGCGCAGTAATCAATATATACAGCGGCGACATTGATATTATCGCAGGCGATGACGCAGTCAATGCAGCAAACGGCGATCTTAACAACTACAATTTTGCACTGAATATTTACGGCGGAGATATTTACGCCGACGCTTCTCAGGGAAACGACAACGACGCCCTTGATTCTAACGGCACTATAAATATCTACGGCGGAAAGACGATCGCACTCTCCGATTCGGGTGGAAATGCGATAGATCTCGACAAAGCTATTACGGTAGACGGCGGTACGGTGCTTGGTATCGGCGCTCCTCCCATGGACGGCGGCACTCCGCTGTCTTCGAGTAAGCAGAACTGGGCGATCTGGGGCAGCAGCGGCGGCTTCGGTCCCGGAGGCGGCTCAAGACCCGGCAGACCCGGACAGGGAAACACGGGCACTACAACAGGCAGCACGAATATAGAAAGCAGCGCTCAGTCGAGAGTAACTCTTACGAGCGGAAATACAACGGGCATTGCGATCGGCAGCGCTCCCAACGTCACTGCAAATTCGAAGGTTGCGGTAATGCTTGACGGAGAAAAAGAGCTCATTTCAACGACTGCCCCTGTCAACGCATCGTATGTATTCTTTGCGGGAGATCTCAGCGAGCAGAGCACGGCTACTCTTACCTACAGCGCAAACGGCAAGACAACGACAGTTTCCGCAAATATCGGTGACATTGTGACTGTAGCTCAGTGCACCGAGGAAGCAGAGGGCAGCGTGTTCAAAGAGTGGAACACAAAGGAAGACGGTACGGGCGCTTCTTACGCTCCCGGCGACTCTTTCGCAGTTTCGAGCAGCGCAACACTCTACGCAATTTACGAAAGTACGGCTGCCGATGAAGGCTACAAGGGCACGTTCGTTATAAACGGCGGCGAGGCATCTGTTACAACGTACAAAACTCAGGATTATACGAGCGGAGAAGAAAATCAGACGGAGGCTTACGCACGCGATTCCGTAACGGGCGAGATCTCCACGGACGGCACCGGTCAGATAAACTTCAAGGTAACGCCCGCAGACGGTTACGCTGTTGAGTCGGTTACGGCAGAGGGCAAGTATAACGCCGTAAAGCTCCCCGGTGACACGGGCGCAGAGAATACATACAGAGTTACAAAGATCTCGGGAGATATCACGATAACCGTGAACCTTAAAGCAGCTTCCGATACAGACACGGGAACCGATGAGGATCCCACGGGAGCGTTTACTGCAAGGTTTTCGGTCGAAGGCGGCGAAGCTGCTGTCACTACATATAAAACTCAGATCTATACAGACGGAGAAGAAAATCAGACGGAGGCTTACGCTCGCGAATCGGCAACAGGTGCGATCTCCACGGACGGCAGCGGTCAGGTCAATTTTACCGTAGTAACGGCAGACGGATACTCTGTAGATAAGATCACTGTCGAGGGTGAATACAAAAATCTTAAAACACCCGAGGAAACAGGAAAAGAAAACACCTACAGGATAACAAAGATCACGAGCGATCTTTCCGTTGTAATTACACTGAAGGCTGCGGCAGCTTCCGATACGGACAGCGAGCCTGCAGGATCAGACACAGCCACCGACTCCGAGACAACGCCCGAGGAGAGGCAGCCCTTCATCGGAACATTTGTGATAAACGGCGGCGATGCTTCGATCACAACGTATGATACTCAGGATTATACGAACGGAAATGAAAACCAGACTATAGCCTTCGCTCGCGACTCAGTGACGGGATATATCACGGTTGACGGCAGCGGACAGATCAACTTCAAGGTAATTCCCGCCGAAGGATATGAGGTAGAGAGCGTAACAGCCGAGGGCGGCTACAAGAATCTCAAAACACCCGATGAAACGGGTGCGGAGAATACTTACAGAGTAACGAAGATCACGGGTGATGTGACTGTCACGATCACGCTCAAGGCGACTTCCGAGCCGATCAACAGCGACTCTGACACGGATTCCGAGATACCCGCAGATACAGATTCCGAGATCACCGATACAGAGACAGACTCCGAGCCCGATCAGACGGAGCCCTTCAAGGGCACGTTCGCTGTAAACGGCGGCGATGCGTCTATCACTGTTTATGCAACTCAGGAATACACAAACGGCGAGGAAAATCAGACGTCCGCTTTTGCAAGAGACTCCGTGACAGGCGAGATTCTGACAGACGGAAACGGTCAGATCAACTTTAAGGTAACTCCCGCCGAAGGATATGAGGTAGAGAGCGTAACAGCCGAGGGCGGCTACAAGAATCTCAAAACACCCGATGAAACGGGAGCAGAGAACACTTACAGAGTAACGAAGATCACGGGTGACGTAACGATCACGGTAACTCTTAAAAAGTCGGAGCTTGACCCCGACGATATCCCGGATATTGATCCCGATATCGACGAGATCGTGAATGTTCTCTTCGGAGATACGACGCAGGACGGCTCGATCTTCTCCGATGATGCTCTTCTTGCTTTAAGACACTCGCTGACGATAGTTGAGCTTGAGGGCATTGAAAAAGCAGTCGGTGACGTCAATCAGGACGGCGTTGTAGACAGCGCGGACGCACTGCTGATCCTCAGATGTTCGGTAGGACTCAGCGACACAGGATCTCTTGCGGGCGTATACAAGAACATCTCGCTCGTCACATGGACGATAAAGGATTGATACTTCAATAACAAAACGCTTTGATTGAAGGAGCCACTGAATAAATCACGTTCTACGAACTGAGCACTCATCTTGCTTGCATCTTTTCGTCATATTGCACTCAACTCCCTTGAA
>ONIC01000035.1 GCA_900317815.1 uncultured Eubacteriales bacterium
CGGCACTCACGCTTGATATCCTCCGGTATACCGTAAAAAGCATCCGCCATACCGCCTGCAATACACGTCAGCGTATCACAGTCACCGCCGAGTGACACTGCCGTGCGGATAACGTCCTCGAAGCTGTTTCCTTCCAAAAAAGCCGTTATTGCTTCCGGCACCGTCTGCTGACACGACTCGACATGATGATACATCGGGCGTATCTCGTCGCAGGTACGGGAAAGATCGTAGCCGAATTCACGCTCAGTGTAGGCTTTTATCTCCGCCTTTGTACTTCCCGTTCTCGCAAGGAAGATAGCGCTCGCCGTTGCCTCTGCACCCTTTATCCCCTCGGGGTGGTTGTGCGTTACCATAGCCGTAAGCGCAGCGACTCTGCGTGTGCGTTCTATCGTGTCGTACATAAAACCTACCGACGATACTCTCATCGCAGAACCGTTCCCGAAGCTTCCGTAAGGCTTCGGGTGCCTTGCCACGAGCCACTGACGGAACATTCCGCCGTAGCCCGCAAATGGATATTTCCTGCCCCATTTCTGCATAGAAGCCTGCACCGCCGCCGTGATCTCTTCATCGCTGCCGCTGCCTGCGTTCATCAGCGCCTGTGCCACAGCAACGGTCATCACCGTATCGTCAGTAAAATGCGATTCCTTCACCCACAGCGGGAAATTCTTCGTCTTGCCGCTTCTGTCGAACTCGTAAGGTGCGCCCACCATATCGCCTGTAATTGCTCCCAACATAATAATTACCTCCGTTTTTCGGAACTTGCGTCCTCTTTATTCTGTGTCTTTATTATATCAGCAACATTGCCGTGTGTGGTCGCTTTTATTGCGACATTTTTTTATGAAAGCGTATCCATTCCGCAGTCAAAAAGCAGCGTATCAACACGCATAATATCGTAGATCTTATTCTCGATACACGCACGCAGAAGTGTGTCACGCTTACTGCCCGAAAAAGCCCGGCCTGCACTTTTAAGAATCTCATTTGTCTGCGTAATATCGAGTTGTAAGGCAAGCGCAAGTGCAATTATATTATCTTTTTTAGGCGTGTACTCACTCTTTGAGATCATCTTTGAAAACAGCTTTCGGTCCATATTTGCCTTTTTATAGACCTCCGCATTTTCCATTCCGCTTGCTTTTATATATTCCATCAGTGTATCTCTGAAACTCTGCCCCTTATGTGAGCTCAGATATTCCCCAATGGCTTCGGAAGTAGAATTCAACAGGTCTTTCGCACCGATGATATGAAACGATGACGCCATAGTTTCGCCACGGAATCTTCTCATAGCCCGACTATCGGCGGCATACTCACGAGCCCTCTGATCGGTCACATAGTTCTCGTCTATAAACTGCTCGACAGCACCATACTCATCGCCCGAAAGCTCCAGTGCCTGCTTATCAAACACGACAAGATAGATGTCCATATCTTCATTTCTGCTCTCCGTTTTAAGGCGGAAACGGCCTATCTCCTGAAGTGCAACATCGAGAGCTTCCGCCTTTGGATATCCGTATGCGCCCGTAGCCATCAGCGGAAAGGCTACACTTTTGCATTTGAGCTGTACGGCTGTTTCCAGCGCCGTTTTGTAGCACGAACGAAGTATATCCCACTCGCCGTAAGTACCGTCCTTCCATGAGGTCCCGACACAGTGAATAATGTACTTTGCCGAAAGCCCGAATGCAGGAGTATACGCAGAGTGTCCCGGCTCGATTTCGCCGATCTTTTCTCTTTCAGCAAGCAGCTTTTCCCTGCCTGCGGCTTCGTAGATCGCACTGTCCGTTCCGCTGCCTATAACAGGCTTGGGATTCGCAGTATTGACTATTGCGTCCGCTTTTACCTTTGTGATGTCGTGTCTGATAATGTGAAATGGCATTTTGTCACCGCCTTTTTGAATATTTAAAAGGGCTTATAATGTTCCGTTTATAACTTCATATTTCCGCCGCTTATACGCGATCGATCAGCGTTCCTTTGTTACTATCTGCTTAAAACGATGTTTTCCATCTGTTCTTCAAACCCGGATATTCCGTCGAGAACAGCTTTTCTGTCTGCTGTGGAATTTCCGGATCGTTGCTTTGCATCAATCTGCATTTGATCGTGACAGCAATGCGACCTTATTACTTTTATTATACAGCGTTGATCCTCCGTAAATCAACATTTCCCAGCAGAAAACAGCAAATATTCCGTTCCCCGTTCTTGTATTTTCACCTGAATATATATACCTGTTTTCCGGGGAAATCGGGGATCCTGGGGAAACCTCATTTTCAAAAAAATCGTCAGACAGCGTTTTGATCCGTCTGACGATATATTAAGGAACTACTGAATAAATCACGCCCTACGGGCTGAGCACCCATCTTGCTTGTATCTTTTTGTCATATTGCACTCAACTCCCTTGAAATACGTCAGGCGGGTATGCACCCGCTTGCAGAACGCACTTAAAGAATCATAATTGAAAGTATTTTTGCGTGCGGAGCAAGCTATCATAAATCAAAGTGTGTAACGCATATCCGTCTGCGGACACTGTCCGCAAATCTGACTGCGCAATATGGGCACTCGATTTAATCAGTGCTTCCTTAATTATGGGCTAACAACTAAAAAACAAGTCTGTTTTATTAATAATTGACGTCATAAACAAATAAAATGCACTATTCACACTTGAAAAAATTTTTTTCTGCACATAACATCTTGTAATCTGTGTATTAATAATGTAAAATATATATAAAAAAATAAGGAGCATGTCTATGAAAACAATATCACTTGAATATTTATTGACCCACAAATATGAAAAAACAGGCTTAGAGAAAAGCTTCGAAGAAAAAACAAACACAAGCCTGCTATTCACTCCTAATCAGCTGTCACAGCTGCCTATGAGCGACAACAATAAAATGACACAGCTGAAAATCGACATGTCAGATATACAGTACAATAAAAAAATGTCAACAGCAGAGTTTGAAGCTCGCACAAACATCTTATACAATTCATTCAAGAAGTGCGTAAACAGCCGCTCGGCAAAAAATCGCCGAGTCAGCCGTGATATGCTCGCCAAATTCGTTATAGGAATGGAGCTTAATCTTGAAGAAGCCGACAAACTCTTTGCGCTCGAAAGTCAACCGCTTTCACCCGAACACGTTCTTCTTGACGCTGTTGTAGTTCATTGTATTCAGAACAGATATGACATAACCGAATTTTTTGATACATGCGAGCAGGTGAATCTTGGTATAAAAATGATAGAATAGCTTTTGGTAAAATTAGTGACAAGCTGTCCATCACGTTTTCTTGCGGAGTGATATAATTACATTAACGCAAACGAAAAGTCTGTAATACTCAAAAGTAATCTAATAATTTAAAAATGAGAACTGGACATTCTGTCCACCGGCAGTACTTTTCTGAGGGTTATAATTATATCAACAAAAACAGGAGGTTGTAATTATGGCAAAAAAAGTTTTCACGTGGGAAAATTTCCCTTATGAGTTTTTGAGGTCGATTGCCTATGGCAAGCAAACGCCGCAGAGACTTCGCCCGAAAATAGAATTCGGCGAAAGCGATTTTGATTTCCTGATACCGCACATCAACAGGATATGTGCCTGCCCTGACGAAACTTTTGTGCGCCGCTACAGAACATCCATCGAAGACTATTTTCTCAATGGTACAAATTATCTCGTTGACGTTGTGAAGAGATGCGAAAAGCTCAACTACGGCGGAATAAAGGTCGGCACAAACGATGAAATGATGTTCGTGCTCCGAAACAAGCGCATGACGGAAACGCTGTGCCGTATCTATCTTACTGTGATTATTTCGGCAGGCAGAAGTGTTTTTGATGACAGTGAAAGCATTTTCAACGCCCCGAGAACGATCGACCTTACAGCCGCAGAATCGGATAACATTTCGCTGTTTGAGTATCAGAACGAAGCTGTAGAGGCTATGAAGAAATACTATATCGACGATGATAACAAATCGTCTATTCTGTCAATGCCTACGGGCAGCGGCAAAACAAGAACGAGCGTTTATTTCCTTCTTACCGAGATGATAAGCAGAGGGTATCAAGTTATATGGCTTTGCCACCGCTCAATGCTTCTTGAGCAGGCGGCGGAACAGTTTTACAGATTCTCGCCTGTCATCAAAGATCACAGCTCGAAAGAGCAATTCAAAATGGTCTGCATATCGGGCAAGCACGCAACAGTGAGAGCTATGCAAAAGGATGATGACCTGATCGTATCTACCGTTCAGAGTATGTGCAATAATACAGACTATCTGCCAAACATTCTCAGCGATAAAGTAATTATTGTTGTAGATGAGGCTCACCACGCTCTTGCGCCGTCATATCGCCGCATAATAAAGACCGTACGGTCAAAATGCAAAAGCGCCAAGCTTCTCGGTCTTACGGCAACGCCTGTCAGACTCACCGAAAAGGCTACGGGTATGCTGATGAAACTTTTTGACAACAAGATAGTTTATTCAGTTACGATGAGCGAACTTATCGCAAACGGCACACTTGCAAAGCCGAATTACATTTCGAGAAACACTAACATCGATATCGAAACTATGATCGATATTGACGAACGAAAGTACATTCAAAAATGGGGCGAGCTTCCCGAAACGCTTTTGTGCAAGGTCGCAAAGACGAACGAAAGAAACGATATTATCGTTGACGAGTATATTCGCAACAAGGAAAAATACGGAAAAACAATAGTATTCGCCCTTAACGCCATTCACTGCGATTCGCTCAACGAACAATTTAAAAAATGCGGCATCAAAAGTGACTACGTATACACACAAATCAATGACGATGAAAACAGACGGACGATCGAGCGTTTTCGCTCGGGTGATCTCGACGTGCTGATAAACATAAATATTCTTACCGAGGGCAGCGACATTCCCGATATTCAGAC
>ONIC01000021.1 GCA_900317815.1 uncultured Eubacteriales bacterium
AAGGTTTTTGAGGGCAATTTGACAAAAAGATGCAAGCAAGATGAGTGCTCAGTCCGAAGGACGTGATTTAATCAGTGGCTCCTTAAAAACTATTGTACATAAAAAACTATCTGTCATCGAGTTTTTTCAGAAAGCGTTCTATGATTTCGGCACATTCCTCAGGCTTTTGGTCAAAAATGAAATGATCGCCGCCGAGCAGTTCAAGCTCGCACGAGCCGAGTCTGTCGAGATACGGTGTCAGCGATTTTTCTCTTTTTTCCTCAGACTGACTGACAGCTGCCCGAGCAACGTCGGTATCTATCTCCTGCCGGGGTACTCCGCGCCGCACACGCTGGTCATTGAGCCATTGTATATTCCCGATCACCTCATCGGCGGAAGTATATCCCCATGATGAGCAGATATACACCTTCGGGACGTCTGTAGTTTCAAGTTCATCCCAGGTATCGTTCAGATTTTGCTTCATCAGCCTGTTTTCGCTGCTCTGCGCATAGTTCCAGCCGCTTCTGATGTTCAGCGCATAAGACACGGCGTTGTCTTCCTCCGATCTGCCTTCGGGAAGCGGCACGATATACCGCCCTGCGGCAAATCTGTACATACCTGTTCTGCACAAGAATATCTCGAGACCATCGGTAAAGCCGGAAACTCCCTCTTCAAATTCGATATCGTCACCGAGTATAGTGGAATCGAGAAAAACGATCCCCTCTACCTCCTCGGGATACTTGCTGACCCAATAGGACGCATAAGCGCCTGCGACCGAATGAGGCAGCAGAACGTAGGGAGCTTCTATCCCCGCATTTTTCAGCGCAGTTCTGTAGTCGGACACGATCCTGTCTACAGTTTGCGGCGTTTTAGTATCGTCGCTGAGTCCGTAACCTGCTCTGTCAACAAAAACGATCAGGTCGTCATCGGTAAATCGGTCTGTAACAGAGCGCAGATCGACACTGAGATTGGACACTCCCGCGCCTGACATTGCAACGAGCTTATGCTTGCCTCCGCTGTTGCCGCAGGTGCAGACATTAAGCGAATAGTCCCCTACCGATACGGGGTTCAGATACCCCTTTTTATCGAGCATATCTCGTTCTCCCGAAAGCTTGATGCGGTCGACCGCAAAAATCACTGCCCAGAATAAAAGAAGCATCACCGCCATTACCAAAAGCATTTTGGGCAGGATCGGCTTGCGCTCGCTTCCTGCACCGAGCCTGCGTCCTGTTGTCTTATTGTTCATAATAACTCTCCGGATTAATTTATTAGGGAGACACTGATTAAATCGAATGCCAAAACTGCGCAGTCAGATTTCGCGGGCAGTGCCCGCCGACAATCACGCGTTGCAGCTCATGATCTACGTTAGCTGAATCCGCGTCCTGAATCACATTTGTTTTGAAATCTTCGGCGCACACTTGCAAGCGGGTGCATACCCGCCTGACGTATTTCAAGGCTTTTGAGTTCAATTTGACCGAAAGATGCAAGCAAGTTTGATGCTTAGTCCGCAGGACGTGATTTATTCAGTGGCTCCTTAACTACATTTTCCCATAAAAATCCCTCATTGTCAACCACGGCGTGCGGGCATACGTGTGCCTGCAGGCATATACGCGATCTTACTTTATCGTATGCGCTGCCTTTTGTGCCGCAATCTTACTATGCTGATATGTGCTGTACACTCTGCCGAAGGCAAAATCACTCAGTCGGGGCGAGCGGCAAGTCGTCGCTGACATATTCGAAACGATCGGCTTTATTTCCGAATGTCACTAAAAATTTTCCCGCTTCCTCTTTTATTATCGGGATAATATGTTATAATAGAAAGAAAGACTTTCACGGGGAGGTACGCTAATGTACTACGATCTCAGTTACCTTATATTTATGCTTCCTGCGATACTGCTTTCACTCTGGGCACAGTTCAAGGTAAAATCGGCTTACAACAAATACTCTGCCGTTGCGAACTCACGGGGTATGACAGGCAGGGACGCCGCCTATGCCGTGCTTTCGGCAAACGGAGTCACAAATGTCCGCATCGAGCATATCAGCGGAACGATGACAGATCACTTCTCTCCTACCGAAAATGTGATAAGGCTGTCGGACGGAGTTCTGGACAAGAGGTCGGTCGCGGCAGTCTGCATTGCGGCGCACGAAGCAGGTCATGCCGTTCAGCACGCAGAGGGGTACATTCCGAACAAGATCAGGTCGGGCGTTATCCCGGTTGCAAACATCACCTCAAAACTTTCGATGCCGCTCATTATAGCAGGGCTTTTCCTATCGGACACGCTGATCTGGGTCGGGATCGTCGCTTACTCGCTTGCGGTGCTCGTTTATCTCGTCACGCTCCCCGTTGAGTTTGACGCAAGCCGCAGAGCGCTGAACACGATCAAAAACACTCGTATGCTCGACGAGCAGGAATACAAGGGTGCAAAAAGCGTTCTTACCGCTGCCGCAATGACCTATGTTGCTTCGGCTCTTACTGCTCTCGTGCAGTTTTTGAGACTTCTTCTGATAGTTTCAGGCAACAAAAAACGCAGATAAAACAGCAAAAACAGGAGAGCCGAACGCTCTCCTGAATTTTTTCATAAGTGTCAGAATTTGATGATGCCCGCAAAGATCAGCACCACAAGCACAAGAGTTACAACAAGAAATGCCGAGATAGAAACTATCACGATAGTCTTGCTCTTATGCTCGCCCTTACTCTCGCTTTTATCGTCAGGCAGCAGTTTTGACTTTCTCAATGCCGTAACAACGCCCTTGTACAGCGCCATGACTACCGCCGAGTTGAGCGATGCCTTGAGAAGATTGAAGGGAAGCAGCAGCGGAAGTATCATACCGAGTACGGCCTCACGAGGAACGCCCATATACATCGGCGTAACGATATAATTCCACAGCAACATTATAACTGTCATAGACAAAGAACCTGCGACAAGACCGATTATCGCTCTCTGAAGCGTTTTCTTTTTAATATAGAATGACGTGCTGACACCGACGAAAACCGCCGACGCAAGAAAATTCATCAGAAGACCTATCAGTCCCGTTGTGCTGACTGTCACCATCTCGATAAAGCAGACGATCAGCGCCATAAGTATTCCCGCCGCAGGGCCGAAGATAAAGCCGCCGATAGTGAGGATCGCGTCCTTCGGCTCATAGGTGAGGAATCCGCCGATACCGGGTATTCTCAGGAAGAAATCCGCCGCTACGGCAAGCGCCATGAGCATTGCCATACATAATACCGTTCTGAGTCTGTTGTTCTGTTTCGTTTCCATCTTTTCTCCAATCTTTAAGATATGATCTGGATTTGAAAAAAGCCCCCGAGGGATTTGGGGTCCTCGGGGGCTTGAACGCTTTCGCTTTTCATCATATCTTCTCTCATCCGGACTTTACCGTCGGTTACGGAATCACACCGTATCATGCCGCAAGGCTCGCAGACTATACTGCCGGTCGGGAATCTCACCCCACCCCGAAGATAATATCAAGTTTTATCTACATCTACATTATATGCCTGTTATAATGATTTGTCAATAGCCGGAACAAAAATAGTTATACTGATATAACCAAACATTACCTCAGACTTTCGTCAATAAATCTCATATATTCTTTTCTGGAATAAATACTGTCTGTATTCTCCCTGTACCACTCATATTCCTCCCTGATACCGTCCTCTAACGGTACGGTATCGGGCATGAGCGCTCGCTGCTTCGAGATATCAAGCTCATACTCATAATTGCGGAAGCAGAAGTATCTATACGTCTCGACCTCGCTGCCAACGCTTATAAGTTCGGGAACTTTCCCTGCTGCCTTGTAACATATTGCGACCCATTTCCTGACGGTCACAGGCTCGCTGCCCACGTTGAAGATCTTGTTTTCGGGGTGTTTTTCGAGAAGTATCTCCATAAATCGGCACAGATCGGACACATTGAAGAACTGGAGCTTCAGACTGCCGTCACCGGGCATAAAAAACGGACGATCCTTTACCGCACAGTCAAAAACAAATGCTTCGCGGTAGAGATTGTCATAAATGCCGTATAAATACGGAGGTCTTAAAATATACGCATTCGGTAATCTCTCGGAAAGCACCTGCTCGGCTGCAATCTTATTTGTGCCGTAAGCACCCCAGTACGAGTTCTCGCCGCAGCTCTGCTCCTCGGAAAAGGGCTGTACATTCGTTTCGGGATATACCGCGCTCGAGCTTACCATGATATAATCATCGAACGTAACACCCGAATCGAGCAGACTCTCAACGTCTTTAGCGGTATATGCGGTAATATCGAGGATCACATCAAAGTGTATACCCGAGAGTTTGCCGCCGAGATCGTTCCTGTCGCCCTCGATGAGGTGAACGCCGCCCGGTTGAGTGCGAGTATTTCTGTTGAGTACGTAAACATCGTCGCCTTTTTTGACGAAGTGCTCCGCAGTGTATCTGCTTACAAATGTCGTGCCGCCGGTAATAAGGATCTTCATCTTATTCCTTCTCTCTTACAAATTATCAAATACCTCCCCCGATCATCTGTCGGGATTGGTATACTGACCGTGAGTTTTCGCAAAGCCGGGTTTGAAGGTGATCGCAAATTTCGGGCAGTTGTGCAGGCATCGCAGACAGATCGCGCATTTTGTTTTTGTCCAGACAGGTCTGCCCTGCGACATGGTTATCGCCTTTGTCGGACAATTTTTGGCGCAGATCCCGCAGCCGATGCAGTTTTCAGAAACGCCGAAATGATCCGTAGTGCGTATGAAATTGTAAAGCGGATCCATAACCTTTCTGACTGCGTAGGGAGTGCGAAAGTGAGTTCTGTTGCCCGACACTCTCTCCCTTACACTCATAATAACGCCGTCGGTCTGCGCATCCGAGATCATCAGCTCACCCTCGACCTTTTTCGGATCGCTCAGATCAAAGATCGGCGTAAAGCTGTCGGGTGAACGCACGGAAAAGGCAGCGTCAAGCGTTATTCCTCTCTTTTCGAGGATACGTCCTGCGTCCTCGCCGCAGCAGCCGGGCGTTGTGCCGTAGGTAACGACAAGAAACGTATAGCCCGCATTTTTCAGCGTAAGCTTTTCGAGATACTCTCTGGTTATGATCGGTAGCTGCCACCAGTAGACGGGCGTAACGATACCGAAAACTTCTCCGTCCGCAAGCTCGAACTCATAGCGTCCCTCTTCGATCGAAACGGCACGATCCGAGAGCGCCGCCGCAATACGTTTCGCAGTATGTCTGCAATTTCCCGTAGCAGAAAAATAAACTATCATGGTCGAGCCTCCCTTCATTCTGTCATAATTATCACACAAACCCTGCTGTCTGTCAAGTGAAACAATTCAAATTCACTGCTGTGAATTTTCATGCTGCTTCGCAGGTGCAGCCACTTCAAGAAACCCGAGTTTCCTGTGTCACAAGCGATACAGTTATTATCGGACAAAATCGGCTTTGGAAACAGACCGCTGACTTTCCGCAATAAATACCGTACCACAAAAGCAACTTTTACTTCGCAATTTGTTAGTTTTTGTTGTCTTTTGATCGAATATATGTTATACTAAAGTCGTAAAAAAAGGACCACATCAGATTTTCGGTTCGGAGGGTAACATGAAGGAAAGATTATCTATCGTACTTGTGGAAGATGACGAGGTCGCTTGCAGCAGGTTTGAGAACATTGCCGACAGCTCGGATAATATAGCGATCGTCGGAGTTACAAACAGCTCCGGTGAGGCGGTCAGACTTATCAAGGACAACCTGCCCGATGCGGTGATACTCGATCTGGAGCTCCACAAAGGAAGCGGCAGCGGTCTTGATGTACTGTCGGGGATCGGCTCGCAGCTGCCGTCTTCAATGCGTCCGTTTGTACTCGTCACGACAAATAACACGAGTGCCCTTATTTACGAAACTGCGCGCTCGCTCGGCGCAGACTACATTCTTGCAAAACACCAGGACGACTACAGCGAGGAATACGCTATCGGACTGCTTTCGATGATGTCTGACGCGATCAGAAACAGACACGGCGCATCAGACGAAGCAGCGGTCTCTCCCGCAGCGCAGGAAAAGCGCATCAGAACGAGGATCCGTTCCGAGCTTGATCTGATCGGGATAAGCCGAAAAAACAAGGGTTACGAATACCTCGTTGATGCAATCGGACTGACCGTCAAAGAGCCGACAGAGAACCTGTGTGCTGCGCTTGCAAAGCGCTTCGGAAAAACAGAGAACAGCATCGAACGCGCTATGCAGAATGCGATCAACCGAGCCTGGTCAAAGACGAGCATAGACGAACTGCTCGCCCATTATACCGCAGCGATCAGCTCTCAGAAAGGTGTCCCTACACTCACGGAATTCATATATTATTACGCAAACAAGATAAAGGACGAATACTGACACACAGAAAATGTCACAAAAGACAACAGGGAACAGACCACCGAAGTGATCTGTTCCCTGCCGTTGTGAATTAGGAAACGCTTAAATTAAGCACGTCCTGCGATAATATTGTACTCTCCCGACGCACACGCACATCTTTCGGGAGAGCATCCGGAGTTTCGGGTGAAAAGCTCCCCGGACACAAAGAGGAGCTTTCCCGAATGAACCGGTACGTTTAAGAAGACATACTCAAGATCATAACAGATCTCAAAGAGACCACAGATGCATAAGCCAAGACCAGAAGTCGCTCATAATCCTTACCCCCTTCGAGATTTTTCAACCTCATTTTATAAAAAGGGAACGGATTTTTGGATTTCTTCGGTGTGGTGTTTTCCTGTTGGGAAATGTTGCTTTTCGGAGGTGAGAGCATGCCTGAGATAGTAGCAAAATACTTCTTTATTTTCTTATCGTCGTTTTATATTTTTACACTTCTCGAAAAAAAGAAAGTCACAGCGAAAATGCTGTTCTACGTTGTTGCAGTATCGGCGCTCAGTTCTGCGCTTGCTTACCAAACGCGGCTTTATGTGCCGTTTGCAACATTTTCGCTCGTGATCGTGATGGTCATGCTGTCGGGAGCGCTGCTGTGCCGCAGGAAGATACCCGACGCATTTCCCGAGGCGTTCGTCTCGGTAATACTCAGCTACATAACATCGTTTGTGGCGGGCTTCTTTGCGGGCAGTTTCTTTTACATCGCCTTCAAAAACGAACTGATAAGCTCTGTATATGCGAATATGCTGCCTGCAAGTCTCCTGACGGGCGCATTTCAGATATTTCTGACGCTGCTTATCTTTAAAAACAAGCGGCTCTGCAATGCGCTGATAGAGTATCTGCCGAAGCTCAGAAGGGCGCTCGGAGTGTTTATCTGCGTATCGCTTATCCTTGCGTCATCGTTTCTCAATGAGAGCGTACAGAACGAACGGATAAAGACCGCCGCAATATTGTTCATAGTATTCTTCTCGGTAGTTTTGTTTTTGTGGATCAGAGAACGGACGAGTGATGTCTATCATGAAAAGGTGTACGAACGCAACTCCGCTATTCTCAGCGAGACTCTCGAGCGAGACAGCGAACGCATCAGGCAGCTCTCACGGGAAAACAGCGATCTTTCAAAGATCATACACCGCGACAACAAAATAATACCTGCTATGGAAATGGCGCTCGAGGAGATATTGAGCTGCAGTTCCCCCGAGGAACAAAAAGCCCGCTCGCAGCAGCTTCTGCCGCAGATAAAGGCAATGTCGCAAGAGCGCAAGGGAATCATCTCATCACACGAGCGTTCGGGGAAAACGCTTCCAAAAACCGGCTCCGCATCCATCGACGCATCGCTTTCATATCTGTGCGCAAAGGCGTCCGAGAGGAACGTTGATCTCGATGTATCTGTTCTGACCGATATCGGGGCTCATTTTGAAAAATCGGTACTCGAAACGGATCTCAACACGCTGCTGCTCGATCACGGAGAAAATGCGCTGATCGCGGTATCACACTGCCGTACAAGAAAGGTCCTGATCGTATTCTCGGAAGACAACGACAGTCTGAAAATGAGCGTTTTCGACAGCGGCGAGCCTTTTGACGATAAAGTCAAGAAAAAGCTCGGCAGGCTCCGTGTCACAACGCACAAGGACGAAGGCGGCAGCGGTATAGGTATGATGACCACGTTTGAGATACTGAAAAAGTATAAAGCGAGCTTTACAATCGACGAGCAGATAGACAACGGAACGTACACAAAAAAAGTCTGCGTCTGCTTTGACGGCAAGGGCAATATAAAAATATAAAAAACACGCGGGAAGCCTTTCAAAGACTATATCCGCGTGTTTTCTGTTTATATCAAAAAAATGAGTACGCGCGCAGGCACGTACTCGGTAGTTCTATTTTATACTGTCCAGATATGACGTCAGAAACTGCTCGGCAAGACTGCCGTGGGAAATATTCTCCCTTGCTTCTTCAAAGGTAAACCAGCAGCACGAGTCGATCTCGCTGTTTGTGTGAAGCTTCGATGCATCGCTTATAAACGCCGTAAAATTGAACATCAGCGTATTTGTGCGTTCATAAAAGCTTGATCTGTTGAAAACAAGAGAGGACACACAAAGCCCCGTCTCCTCCGATATCTCGCGTTCGGCTGCGTGTTCGGCACATTCGGTGCGGTTGATATATCCTGCGACAAGAACATAGTTGGGTCTGCCGTATTGTTTGATAAGGAGTATCTTCTTATTCTTCTCATCGATCACTATCATACTTACGGCGGCATTGAACTTCGGGAAACGGTACTCTCCGCACGTCTGGCAAAACGGAATGATACCCTCGTTTTTCAGTACACGCTTTGTAAGAGCGGAGCCGCACTCGGTACAGTATTTTTCGCTCATTTTAACTCACCCTCTTTTGCCGTACTCGGCAGGTGCGTTGGAGATGTGCCGCCGATACTCTCCATCAGGATATCCTTTTTCTCCTTGAGTATCCTATCGGCAATGTCCCTGACTTTCTTTGAAAGCCACATATACGCTGTGTTGTTCTCACGGTAATCAGCCTCTGCGAGCATCTGCACCCTGCCGTCCTTCAGCATTCCCTCTACCTGATTGAACGCATCGACATTTCCCCTCGGATACACCGCAAACGTTGCGCCTCCGTTTCGGTTCACTACGGAAAATGCGGGGATATCGCTCGGGCCGTCGGCAACATAGATCATATTTTTGAATTGGATACGCCTCATATCCTCGGGGATATTAGTATTGACATCTATCCCCTGACGGATACCAACGCCCTTATTAATCTCGAAAAGCGCCCTTGTTTTGGTGGTGTTGTCGATCGTGAACGCAATCTCGCTTATCACGTTCTCGCCATCCGTACCGACAGGCTCGTCTATAAGCTCACAGCCCCAGCAGCGGCGGACAAGAGCAGAAAACTCCGAACCCTCTATTATCTTCCGAAAGCCAGTGCTTATTATGTAATGCTCGACACGGATATCATACTCGCTGTAGCGCGGATCGTTTTCAATCATAGTGCGGAGCTTTGTGAAGATCTCGACGGCGCCAGGATAATATTTGAGCTGCTTGCCATATTCGCGCAGCTTCTGATTATCAAGACCCTTAAAGAGCCCTTCCTTTGCGTATTTGATAAACCTGTTGAGATAATACGTATCTCTGTTGACCATGATATTATGCTTTTGAGAAAGAGTTTCTGCGATCTTCGAGGTCTCGCTCCAGAATTCATTCGGATCGATCCCGTACTCCTCAAAGATAGGATCCTCCATATATCCGTCAACGAGAGTTTTGTCAAAATCCCATACAACTGCAATAATAGACGACATAAAAAACACCCCTTCCGGTTGATCTGTACCTTAATTATAAAACATTGCTGCTTTGAAGTCAATCTCAAAAAGGCGCGGACAAGCGTCCGCAGGCAATTCCGCTGTCAGGCATTACGGATCGATACTTTTGCTCCGCGAGAGCGGCTGCCCACTAAAATTATACACTTAC
>ONIC01000041.1 GCA_900317815.1 uncultured Eubacteriales bacterium
CTCACCCACTGCAAGAGAAATACCAAGGGTTCTCGCCTCTCCGGGGCCTCCGTTTTTTTCTGCGAGAACGATCCTGACCCTTGGCTCTTCCCTGTACAGTTCCTTACAATACGCATAGGTATCATCTGTCGGTTTGTCATCTACAACAATAATCTCTATTTCTTTCAATGTCTGTGCCAAAAGGCTGTTGATGCTGTAGCTTACCAATTTTTTAGCATTATACATAGGCATAATGACCGATACTTTGATATTACTCATAAGTCCTCCTTTTCATTCGCTAACCATTATATTCTCTAGCGTTATACCATAGCTCGGAGTAAAAAACAAGCTGTACGCTTACAATTGATGTGTTACAGTTAAGAAAAAAGAATAGCAAATAGGAGAAACCTGTGTTACAGTTAATCTACCACCCAAAACAGAACAAAGGAGATCCTATTTGCTATGAATACTGTAACACAAAAGATAAGGAGATATGACAGGACGCTTCAATCTCTGATAGACCGGTCACACAGACCGGAACACCATCCAAATCAGCACACAGAGGAAGAAATAAAGCTGATAAAAGATATGCGGAGAAGAAACCATCACGCCGGTCTGGTGGTGTTCTGGGTGAAGCTGCGATTAATAGAACATCTCCTTGCCCCATGCCGGATTCATGATGGTATCAGATTTCAAAGATGACCTTGTGGTTTTGATCATATTCCCGATATTGATGAAATACACCGTCCTTATCCAGTAAGACATAACCGGTTCCCGCAGTATGAGATTCTTCCGGGAGTTTGAGGGCTTTGCTATCATCGATCGGTCGAATTATCGAAAAAATCAACGGAGAAAATCGATGGCGCTATTGCTACGATAATGGCACTTGACAGAGCTATTCGTTGCGGTAATGATGAGGGCGGCAGCGTTTACGACCGGAAAGGTTTACTTTATATATAATAATAACCGCTTGATTACGCTGTGCAATCAAGCGGTTATTGTTAAAAAATGATTGAAGAGTGAGGCTTGAGGCTTTGTCAATTTTGTAATGTACCAATTCTACTCCTAAAGAACTAATCTTGAAAAAATAATCCCTCCATTACAGGCGGGATCAATTCAAGCTATTCACTTTATCTTCATACCGACAACAAACACGATCTCCCGTTTGTTATCATCAACGCGGCGATCATTTCCTGTGATAGTCAAATACACCCCTCATGTTTTTCGTTTGTCTGGAAGAAAGTAGATTTTGTAAGACAATTGTTTTCTCTATGCGTATCGGGTCGGCAACAACAAGGTTCGTGTCAGAGGATCACGTACGCGTCCGATATATTCAACGGAAGCGTAGAATGATCTCAAATCTATAGATATGTATTGTTTCATTTGCGCTTTTGCTCCATTTTGTGTTAGGATAAGTATAGCACGATATGCTGAGTTTATCAACAAATCATTACTGAAAAAAACGGCGAGCAGGGATTATCCATACTCGCCGTTTTCGGTATTATTCTCTATGCAGCTACCGGTTTGTTGATTGGACTATCCGCATCTGACATACCTACGCTGTAACGAAGCACCGCAAGTGCGTCATTCGCCGTGATTTCGGTGTCGCCGTCTATATCGGCAAGTTTATTTTGCTCGGGTGTGAGGTCTGCCATGCCAACGCTTGAGCGGAGTATCGTCAATGCATCGTTAGCTGTGATCTCACCGTCGCCGTCAAGGTCGCCGATAATAAGCTTGGGATCATCGGGCGTGACTTCTCCTGTCGCTTCAACGCGCATAGGGCCGTTATTCCACCAATCACCACTGACGACCTTTGCACCATTCAAAGTGATGTTATCGGGGTTGATCGTCACGGGCATTTGATCTGTCGAGTAGATCATCAACGATGTGTTAGTGATATTTAGATGTGCATCCCAATCGGCATCAAGTTGTGACGCAAGAGTGATCTCGCTATCCTTGAAAGTGACGTTCTTCGTGTTTTCGCCAAGCTTCATATCGACCATATCGAGTTTGCTGTTTTCTATATTCACATTGTTTCCGGTGCATAAGAACTCCGGCATTTCGCTGCCGATCGAGCGATCAGTATCTTCGTCTTCAAAAATGCACGCATTAACGTTCTTCAGTTTGAGATCTTTACCCGCTTTTACAGAGCCGCCTTCAAGCGTAGTGTCCGTAATCAGCACTGTGCCTGCGACATCTGCGTACAGTCTGCGCACGGTTGTGTTCGACACCGTCAGATTTCCGGAAACATCAACCGCAACTTTGCCGGTTTCGGTATATTCAACAAGCTGCCACTCCTCGCTGTCGGTGTCAACATACATCATGTCGCTGAC
Organism: uncultured Eubacteriales bacterium; assembly: GCA_900317815.1. Classification (GTDB taxonomy): domain Bacteria; phylum Bacillota; class Clostridia; order Oscillospirales; family Acutalibacteraceae; genus RUG592. The sequence goes on from ONIC01000041.1 coordinate 2,313, forward strand.
AGTGCCCTTTAGCGTTCCGTCGCCCTTTATAACAAGGTCTCCCTCCGCTCTTACAAAGTGCGGGACGCCGAGACTGTCGGTAGTAACTGAAACATCGCCTTCCAACACTATCGTCAGCTCAGGCATTGCGGACACGATCGCTGCCTTCGGCA
>ONIC01000042.1 GCA_900317815.1 uncultured Eubacteriales bacterium
TTCAGCGTAACGCCGATGTCGCTGTGTCCCATCAGGTATTGCAGCGTTTTCGGATTCATGCCCGCCTTGGCTTGATTGCTGCAGTAGGTATGTCGGCAGACGTGTGGGGTGATGTTGGGCATCTGGATTTTGTAAATTTCATTGTAGCGCTTGACCATATGATTGAATCGGTGCTCCCAGTGCATAGCCACAAGCGGCATACCGTTTTCGTCGTAGAAAAGAAAACCCGTGTAGCCGTCGATCATTTTCTCATTTTTCGGAGCAACGCGATCTTCGATTATCGCGGCAAAGCACCTCGCCACGTCTTCTTTAATCGGCAGTTTTCTTGTTCCTGCGTTTGTCTTGGTCGGTTCGATGATATACCTCATTGTTGATCACGCAGGTCGGTACGCGCAGTATGTTTCCAAACGGTATCATCTGTACGTTCCAAAGTTGAGCACGCGTTTCATATTATCAAGAATCGGTTCGGATTTACAAAGGTACGTTATCATGGCATAGCGAATAACTATCATAGGCTGAATGTGCTGTTTGCAAGTGCAAATCTGTTGATGTATTCCGAAGCGAAAAAAAGCTCGGTAAAAGCAGTGGGATAAGTGCGTCATTTTGAGACAAATTGGCGCTTAACGAAGCGAAAATGAGTGTTGTAACGCGTATTTTTATTCCTATTGTGGTAGGATATTGTGAATAATTCAACACATGCTTGTGATCCGTTTTGAGGTAGCTATTTGTTCAGTGTTTCCCTAGTACTCAGCCCGTGGCGGAATTTAATCAGTGGCTCTTTAGCTTGGTGAATGGTTTCATTATTATATCGAGACAGTTCGTCCTCATTTTTCATGACAAAAAATCCGTCCCGTTTAGTTCTTCGGGACGGATTTAATAGTATATGTTTTATGTGTAGTCAAATCGTTTTCCGGACTTAATAATATATAATAGACACAGCTGTATGTAAAATACTTCGGATTGTCGAGCGTTACAGTCATAAACGGTCGATCGTAATCAGGTGTCAAAAATGTATCGGACAAATGCTTGCATAATACGATCCCCGGAAGAGTCAGTATACTTCCAGATCCTCCACCGATACCTTGTCAGAATAGATCACACCTTTGTTTTCAATATCCGAACGTAGACCCATTATTTTCAGTGATCGGCTGATTGCTTCGGCTATAAAGTCGTTTTCAAATCTCTGCTGCACATGAAGAACAAAGTCGTCATTCTTTGAATACGCAAACACCGAAAATGCGCGTACATATGGCTCCATTTCGATCCTTGTGACGATAGGAGCAATCTCCTTCGGGAAAACCCTGCCCGGATATGTGATTGCGTAAGTCACGGGGCGCGTCGCTCCCGTCTTTACCGCAGGAGTAGACAGTTCTCTGCAATACTCCCCTATGCTTCCGCTGTGAGCCTCGTGCGCTTTTACGCCGTTGACCTTGTTAGCCATGATACGCTCAAAGTTTTCTCTGGTGATCTGCTTATCCATCATCGACCTTATATAAGCGCATCTTTCCGCAAGAGACAGCGACATCGTTTTTTTATCAACGGGGATCATCACACCGTCTGAAAAATTTACAATAGTATCCGTGTTAAAAATGCGGCGAAGATCTACTGGAAGCATTCCTGTCACGGGCAAATCGATATCGCTGTAAACACTGTAAATCCCTTCGCAAATCGCTGAGATCATCAGCGGAGCAAACGAGGTCTTTAGGCTTTTTGTTTTAGAAAGAAATTCCGAGGTGCTTGTGGTTATCGTATAGCTTTGCAGCTTGTTGTCATTCAGCGCGTAGACCGCCTCGGGTATAGAGAATGACGGACGAAAATCGTAGGTGTAAGGCGGTTCTGCGTCCTCGTTTTTATACTTGTTGTAAGGGTCAAAGCGCTCTGTATCGTCAACAGTCACGGGGTGGTCTGAAAGTCTTGCAAGCGAAGTGCTTTGCCACTCGTCACTTATATCGAGCGTTTTTCCATTAAGTTCTGCGTAGATGATAAGCACCGTGTAAATGTACGCAAGTATTCCCTTGTAATCGGTCAATCCGTGAAAGAACGAGAAGAATACACGATCGCCGTCATAAGCGAAATAGAAAAGATAACCGTTAGTCTCGTCCGTGCCGAGCAGTCTTGATGTTCCGTCGTAAGGAATAAGTAAAACATCGCTGCCGTTCTCTTTTTTAAAGAGCTTATTATCGTGGATCACCGGACGGTATTTAAATTCGGGAAATCTTTTCAGCGCCGTGTTCGCAGCCTGTGCAAATGAAGAAACATCAAGCTTCTCTCTCATAAACAGCGACATTCTCAGATTGAAGGTCGAGCCTTCTCCCGACTGGCCGTAATAAAACACCTTGTCGGAATAGCCTAATTGTTTAAGCTCCATTATGCTCACCTCTCGCTGCAAATGACCCTGTTCTTAAAGAATTTCTCTTTCTTCGGTGTATCGATGCATCTTACCGGCTTGATTTGATCGGGCGCCGTCTGATTTCTGTATCTTTCAATATCACGGAAAAGAAGATGTGATTCCTCCTCGATCATCTCAACCTTTGCAGCCTTCAGCGTTCCTTCGTTACGGGCGCTGTCATAAGACTCGCTTAACGAACGCAGCGCTTCATCGAATGCATCTGAAAGATCGTTTATGATCTTGTCGTCGGTCAGTCTGTCGTTTTCAAACTCGGCGTATACGGTAAGAGAATGATCCTCCGAGATCATATAAGCATAATCGCAAAGCGATTGATGCAGTCCCTCGCAGGCTTTGTGCAGCGCTGAATAGATCTGTGCGCCGCTCAGCTTCACGCCGCTATCGCAGACCGTTTCGCATAAGCGGTATTCTATCGAGAAGGTGGGGATGTAATCAACAAGATCGTGTATCTTAACAACATCGTCAAGCCTGTAACGATAAAGGCCGGAGAACGTTGTAAGCAGAAGCGTGTATTCCTTTCCGACCTCAACGCTACCTGCAAATACAGGCTCGGCGGAAGGATCGTCAATAGGAACAAACTCAACGAAGCAGCTCGTCATGTCGAGCTTGTAAAGACCGTTTCCGATCTCCTTGCCAATAACGGATTCGGAGCAAAGGTAATAGCCGCTGCTGTGCTTAACGCTTCCGGTATATTTCTTCATGCGGTCGGTATAAACCGCAAAGCTGCCTGTTCCCGCTGCGATGATAAGATCAAGCTTCTTCCATATCTTCTTTGCGATGGGTTTGTCAAATCCCTCACTGAATACAGTGCGAAGCTCGTTTGCTCTTTGTACGTCGGGCCTTAAGTAGGATTCAAGCTTTGTGCGCAGCTCGTCGGGAATATCGGACGCCCCGCGAAGAGTACCCTGCTCGATATCGTCGCACATTCTGCGCCAGTTGTTCCTGATGCAGTCGAACGCCTCGGTAATGCCCCACGTAAACGGCGAAATGATCTGCTCAACGTCCCTCTCTTTTATGGCAAACAGCATTCTGGAATGGTATACTAAAAGTACAGTCGACAAACACCCAAAAATCTGATAAGATAAAAACAAACCCTGAAAGGAAAAAGAAGAATGAA
>ONIC01000098.1 GCA_900317815.1 uncultured Eubacteriales bacterium
AAGGCACTGAATAACCTGAGTTCGCATAAATGCCAGCGGGCGCATGCCTGCCGTTTCGGACAGCGTGTGCGGCAAATTTCCGTAAAGTGTGACTGCGGCACAAAATGTAAGGCACTGAATAACCTGAGTTCGCATATATGCCAGCGGGCGCTTGCCCGCCGCTGCGAACTTTTGTTTGAAATTTTTGATCGAATGTGTTATAATGAATGTAACTATAGTAAAGAGGTGATTTTATGCCAAAATTAACGAAAAGTCAGCAGAAGGTTTACGATTTTCTCGTTGAACACAGAACGGACGGTATCGCGCCTACAGTCAGAGAGATCTGTGACGCTACCGGTTTCAAGTCCACGTCAACTATACATAATCACCTGAATACGCTTGAGCGTCTCGGACTTATCACACGGCGGCCCGACTGCGCAAGAGGTATCTTTATCAACAATTACGACGGTACCCCGGGCAGCGTTGCAGTTCCGATCATCGGTACGGTAACGGCAGGTATGCCGATTTTAGCGTTTGAAGAAAATCTCGGATATGTAACGGTAGACGAGAGCGTAAAGCGAGGCAGAGAGATATTTGCGCTGCGTGTTAAAGGCGACAGTATGATAAACGCAGGTATCTATAACGGCGACGCTGTAGTGTTCGTGCGCCGCAATACTGCCGAGAACGGCGATATCGTAGTAGCTCTGATAGATGATGAGGCTACCGTGAAGCGTTTCTTCAAAGAGGACGGATACATCAGGCTCCAGCCGGAAAATCCCGCCTACGAACCGATAATCTCCGACCACGTCAAGATACTCGGCAAGGTCGTAACGCTTGTGAGAAATTACGAATAGTCAGTGTATGCAGGGAGAGCAAAATGTCACACGGAATTAAGCCTATGAAGGACGGGCGTCCCGTTGAGATCGAGAGAAAGTATCTCATAACGCCGCCCGACCGGAATACTATGGATATAATAGAAAAATGTCCCCGCTATGACTGTTCACGGATCGAGCAGGTGTATATCAACGGCGAAAACGGCGAGGGCGGACGCATACGCAGACGCGATTATAAGGACGGCTGCCGCTATTACTATACTTTCAAGCAGGAGATCAACGGCATTTCTCGTTTTGAAACGGAGTATGAGATCAGTAAGGAAAAGTATGATACGCTTGCTGAGACTATACTCGACGGAACGCACCCTATAAGGAAGTACCGCCACTGCTTCGAATATAAGAATCAGCTCTTTGAACTTGATATTTACGATTTTGATAAATCGTTCTCAACGCTCGAGCTTGAGCTGGAAAATGAAGAACAGCAGGTCATACTGCCCGATTTTATAGATGTTATAGCAGACGTGACGGGGGACAAGCGTTTCCGCAATTTCACGCTCGCCCACAACGGCGGGATGTGAGCGTTTACACAATTATATTTATGTTTTACATTTATTATTACTTTGTTCACCTTTTTGAGGGGAGCATTGTTTATAATTATTTATTATAATGAATTTTGGAGGTAGAAAATTATGAGCGCAGGAAAGATCCTTGTAGTAGATGACGATACAAATATCTGCGAATTACTAAGACTTTACATAGAAAAGGAGGACTTCCAGGTCATTATCGCAAATGACGGCAACGAGGCTCTGAAGCTCTTTGAGAGCGAGCACCCCGATTTTGTAATGCTTGATATCATGCTTCCGGGTCTTGACGGCTGGGGAGTATGCCGAGAAATCAGAAAGACTTCGCAGTGCCCGATCATTATGCTGACGGCTAAGGGAGAGGTCTTTGACAAGGTGCTCGGACTGGAGCTTGGCGCGGACGACTATGTTACAAAGCCTTTCGAGGCTAAAGAGGTAGTTGCGCGTATCCGTGCCGTTATGCGCCGCACCGGCAAGACCGAGGTCTCTCATATTAAGGAAGTTAAATGGGATAAGCTGTCTATCAATCTGACGAATTATGAACTCAAGGTCGATGGCAAGCAGATCGACACGCCGCCGAAGGAGATGGAGCTTATCTATCATCTGGCAAGCAATCCCAACAGAGTATTTACGCGCGACCAGCTTCTTGACGAGGTCTGGGGCTTCGATTATTACGGCGACTCAAGAACGGTAGACGTTCACATCAAGCGTCTCAGAGAAAAGCTTGAGGGCGTTTCGGATAAGTGGGTCCTCAAAACCGTATGGGGAGTAGGCTACAAATTCGAAGTGAAAGAATGATCTTGAAGCGGACGCAGCGATATATATGAATAAGAAACAAACAATTTTTCAAAAATATCTGTGGCTGAGTATGATCGCCGTTTTCCTCGGATTTGCGATACTCGGTGTTATGATCGTGTTCTTCGTGACGCAGTATTGGGAGGAGGAGCGCTGGGACACGCTTACAAGCTATGCCACGACAGTATCTCTCTCGATCACCGACAAGGCCGTATTCGAAAACGATAAGGCAACTTTCTCCGAGGAGTACGGCGACGTTATACGCGACACAATGAGAACTCTCTCGGGAGGACTTCACGCCGATATAATCGTTACCGACGAGCTTGGCAACATCATGTTCTGCTCCGAGAACGCCGAGGGGATCGACCGCAGCGTAAAGATCGACGGCGAGATAGTTGATAAGGCTATAAGCGGTCAGTACCGCGAGGTCTCCGACTTCGGCGGGATCTATGAAGAACGCTTTTACATCTCGGGAGTTCCCGTTCAGATCGTCAAGGACGGCGAGCTGACGCCTATAGGAGCTGTTTTCGTAACAAGCTCTACGTCGCACTACAAGGAGTATGTTGTGACGCTTATCAAGATATTCTGTTCGGCGGGAATCATCATATTTGCGTTGATCTTCTGTTTTATGGGGTTGTTCTCGTATCAGCTTACGAAGCCGCTCGGTCAGATGGCAAAGGCAGCGAAGGCATTCGGTCAGGGCGATTTCACAACGCGCGTAAATGTCAAGAGCAACGATGAGATAGGCGAGCTTGCGCAGGCGTTCAATACGATGGCCGATTCTCTGGCAGCGTCCGAGGGTATGCGCCGAGCGTTCGTTGCGAACGTTTCCCACGAACTGAAAACGCCAATGACAACGATAGCGGGCTTTATAGACGGCATACTTGACGGAACAATACCGAGAGAGCGCCAGCCGTATTACCTGACGATCGTTACGGGCGAGGTCAAGCGGCTATCACGGCTTGTTACATCAATGCTTGCTTTGTCCCGCATAGACAGCGGCGAACTGAAGATGGTAAAAACAAACTTCAATATATCTGATACGGTGCTCAATACTTTCCTGACGTTTGAGCAGAAGCTTGAACAGCGCAGGATCAATGTTGAGGGCCTTGACGAGCTGACACCCATATATATCGAGGGCGACCCCGATATGATACATCAGGTCGTGTATAATCTCGTGGAGAATGCCTCAAAATTCACCAACGAGGGCGGCGTCATTACCGTAAAGACGGAGGACAAGGGCAGCGAGGCGGTCGTTTCGATCACCAATACGGGCGAAGGTATCGCTCCCGATCAGATCGGCTTTATATTTGACAGATTTTATAAAACGGATAAGTCACGCAGCCTTGATAAGAAGGGAATGGGACTTGGTCTCTACCTTGTCCGGTCGATAATCCGCCAGCACGGAGGCGACATCACCGCAAAAAGCGTCGAGGGAGAGTATACGACGTTTGAATTTAATATCCCAAAGAAGAAAAAGGAGTCACGCTCAAAGCATACGGAGACTCAGGAAGACGAATAATACAGGGGGGATCGTGGCAGCGGCTTCGATCCCTTTATAAGTACGCATAAAACAGGAAAAATCAAATTGATTGCCTTGCTATTTCAGCGAGTATTTGGTATAATAAAGAATGCGGAGGTTTATCCGCAAAACAATCTGATAATAACAGGAGGGGGATCAATGGACGAAATAAGAGAAGATATCCCCGAGAAGGTCATAACACCGCCCTATGAGTCCGAAGAGCCTTTTGAAAATAAGGTTACGCTTGAAAAGGAAGTTCAGACAGCCGATGATGAGGAAGATATCGCGGAGATGTCGCTTGAGGGCAGAAAGGTCCAGCTCGAAGAAAAAATCAGCGCAGAGATCGACAGGCAGCCCGAAGGGGTTATGTCTGCGCCTGCTCAGCCGGCGCCGTATACTATGCAGAAAAAGGAAAGAGCCTCGTCAGGCGCGAGGACGTATATCGGCATAATAGTCGGTCTTATAGTTGTGTTTTCTGTTGTATTCGGCATAGAGTGCGCCCGCACTTACAAAGAAAACGGGCTGTTCGGCGGCTCTCTCGATGACATTCTCGGCGGCGGCTACGGTTCCAACAATCCGTTCTACCCGTTTTCGGGAGACGATGAAGAGGACGACAGCGACCCGTTCGGGATGTTCCCGTTTGATTTTGAAGATACGGACGACTTCGGCTTCTATGATTTCGATGAGGACGATACCGATGAGACGGAAACGCCGAAGAACAGCGAAAAAGTAGATGCCCCCGATGAAAGCACAGTAATTGATCCCAACGCCGCAACGCTTAAGGCGGAGGATCAGCCGAAGGATATAGATTCCGCAAATTACACTGCCCGCAAGGCGTACAAGCGGGTAGAGGACTCTGTGGTAAATGTCGTAGTCTACTCGGGCGGCAAGGAAAAGATCGGAAACGAGGCTTACAAAGAGGGTACAGGCTCGGGTATCATCGTTTCAAAGGACGGCTATATCATCACAAATGCGCACGTTATTGAGAACAGCAAGGAGTACGGCGTAGAGATACTCATTGAAGGTACTTCCTATGCTGCGGCGGTAGTCGGATTTGATTCGAGGACTGATCTCGCTGTACTGAAGATCAACGGTCACGATCTGACGGCGGCGGAGTTTGTCAATTCCGATCAGATAGAGATTGGTCAGGATGCCCTTGCAGTCGGAAATCCCGGCGGTCTGGAGTATTCAAACTCCCTGACAAGAGGCTGTGTTTCCGCACTTAACAGGACTGTACGCTCGAACACACTCGTTTCATACATTCAGACAGATGCAGCGATCAATCCCGGCAACTCGGGCGGCCCGCTGCTCAACAGCGCAGGTCAGGTCATGGGTATCACGACTATCAAGATCGCCAGCACCGACTACGAGGGAATGGGCTTCGCGATCCCGTCAAATACGGTCATTGAGATTGCAAACGATCTGATATCAAAGGGATATGTTGCAGGCAGAGTAAAGCTCGGTATCCTTGCAAGCGCGTACAACGAGTATGATCCTGCTACAAAGAAAGATATTCTCGGAATTGAAATCAAGGAAATACAGAAGGACTCGCCTTTGGTCGGCACGGAAGTTGAAGCAGGCGATATTATAACAAAGGTAGACGGTCAGTCCGTTAGCGATTTTTCAACGCTTTACTCTATTCTCGGTGAGCATGAGGACGGGGATAAGGTAACGCTCACGCTCTATCGTCCGCCGACGGTAGGCGATGCGGGCAAAACGTATAAAGTCGAAGTAACGCTTATCTCTGATGAGGGAGACAATTGATAAAATTAAATATATTGTATAAATATTAATGATTTTTCAATATAATGTTTGACGAGTGCAAAGTTGTGCAATATGCCAAATAAAACAAGAATGATTTTTAATATTCTTCCTTATGAGAATTAAAAATCGGAAAAATCAAAAAAAAAATTAAATTTTTTCAAAAAAACTATTGGAATTTTACAAAAAATATAGTAAAATATAGATGGCAGATATTTTATACTTGGGTGGGATGATTTATGCGTGGAGTAAAAATTGTAAGTAGAACCGAAACTACGAAAATCATTGTTGATGATGAAGCGAGACCGATTCCGGTTATCCTCTTTATTCTGTTCACGATCGCTACAACGGCAGTGAGCATCGTCGGAATCATTAATCCGGCTCATCGCAGACTTGCTTTCATCATGGCAGTATGTTACTTCATACTCAGCGCCCTTATCTTCTCCGGATATTCCACAACGGTATCTAAGCAGAGCACCTACAAGTTCAAGGTGATCGTTGCAGAAGGAACCGATATGGACGAGTTCTACGACAAGTACGAAGTTCTTTCTCAGAAGGGACGCGTTTACGAAGTTGTTGAGAGAAGCTAGGCAAACGGCGGTTTAGGTTACAAAACGCAATTTAATTCGGGCAGCTTTGGGGCTGCCCGATTCTCCTTTTTATGGCTTCTACAGTGCTATTCTTCAAATGTTACCCTGAGACCTTTGTAAGATATCTCCGTTATCTTACCGTCTTCTCTGCATACGATACTGTAATTATCGCCGTGCAGCTTTCCCGAAAAGCTGCAGCTGTCGGATGTCAGCGCATTCTCGCGCGCAGCATCGGATAAAATATCGTGCAGAAGCTGCGGCAGTGCTCTGTCACTGAGAAGACCCGAGTCGTTCGAAAAGCTCAAATCTCCGAATGTGACGCTGCTTCCGTTCTGATCGAAGGTGTAAATAATGCCCTCGAGCGAGTCGGGCTTTGTAAAGCTGATCGACGTCGTGCCGAGGGCATTTGTTATGCTCGCCTGAGAGCTTTTTCCTTCATAGATGATATTGCACGTCCTGCCGGTCATATCCGTTTCGGGCGGCACAGGCTCTTTCCCGAGGGCGCTGCAGGCGCAAAGCGTAAACGCCATCAAAGCCGCTGTAAGGGGCGTGGAAAGCTTGTTGATGCAGATCATCCTTTCATATCAGCGAACCGAGTTCGCGTATAATATCGCGCGCCGAGACAGAGTAAGGCTCGGCGTATTCGACACACTCATCTGCGGCGCGTCCGTGCATATAGGCAGCGGCGGCGGCGGCCCTGATCGGATCTGTGCCCTGACAGAGAAGCGAGCCTGTTATCCCCGCAAGAACGTCTCCCGAGCCGCCTTTTGCAAGACAGCCGTTTCCCGAGGTGTTGACAAATGTCTCCTTGCCGTCCGTGACGAGTGTTCCGACACCCTTCAGAACGACGATGCAGCCGTGTTCCCTTGCGAAATCTTCTGCGGTCTCACGTCGGCTGTTCTGTACATCTTCTGTCGGTCGGGAGACAAGACGAGCCATCTCTCCCGGGTGCGGTGTGATTATCGTAGGAGCTTTTCGTTTGCGGAGAATATCCGTGTGATCTGCTATGCAATTGAGCGCATCTGCGTCGATAACGAGCGGGCGGTCATACTTTTCGATTATCTCATCGGTCAGGCGCTTTGTGTCTTCATTCACCCGAAGTCCGCAGCCCAATACAGCCGCATTTGTCTTTTCCAGCGCTGTGATGATCCGATCGGTACACTCGCCGTGAAACGTTCCGCTGCTGCTTGTTCTGACAGGTTCAAAGACACATTCCCAGAGCTGAGGTGCTGCGATAGGGTAGATGATATCGGGCAGGATCAGTTTAACGATCCCTGCGCCGACATTGTAAGCCGCGCTTGCGCAGAGCATTGCTGCGCCTGCCATTCCGTAGCTGCCGCAGACGCAGGCAAGCGTGCCGAACGTGCCCTTGTTGCAGTCGCCCTCGCGCTTTTTGCGCAGGCTCTCATTAACGGAGCGGAAGCAGATCTGCGTATCGTGCGGGTTTGTTGGTAGCGTGTAAACCTTCATGTATTTCCTCCTTCGATCATTAGTATTCAACATTGTCTGTCCATTATGCAAAAAAACAGCGGGTAAGACTGCCCGCTGCCGTATATTTATGTTATTTCTTTTCACTGTCGCCTTCTGATTTTGCAGGCTTCTTCGAGGAGCTTACGGCGGGCTTTCCGAATGCGCCGCTTTTCATAAGCTCTGTCTTGACGCTCATCTTGAGGAACGACTTCATAGCGCCGAGCGTTTTCTCATCGGGCGAAAAGAGCAGCAGGCAGTTGCCGTTGAACTTTTCAAGGTGCATTTCGGCAGCATACACATCGTCGCCGCTGTCGGTAATGCTCGCGTTGAAGATCTTCTTGTAGCTTTTGCTTGCCGCATCGGATTCGCTGAGCTTGCGCAGCGTATTGAACTTCTTTACATCAACGCTGATAATTCTCTTGCGGCTGCGCTTTGCGGTGATCCTGTCGATCGTGAGGTTGCTGTTGGTAACTGCGTATTCATACTCCACATACATACCCGTGACAAGGTAGTACGAGCCGTATACGGCAAAGAAGAAGGCGCAGACCGCTACAATGACAAAGTAGCGTGTGCCGATACCGTTTACACCGAGCAGGAAAAATATTGCAGGCGCCGAGAATATCAGCAGCAGCAGTACAACAAGCTTCACGACATGTTTGCCCGTATTTTTCCTGACAACGAGCTGTTCGTTAAATGAATCCATACTATTTCACACTCCGAAAAATCATATACCTATATAATAGCATAATAATACAAAGAATTCAAGAAATCTTGTGTATATTATATAATTGTTTACATTTGGACTCGGATATCGGCGCAAGGGGATAGATATCGCGCTGCCCTTTTTGGATTGATTATTTCCACAGTAAAAAGGAATTGTTTCCCTGCTGTAAAAATTTGTATAAATATTTTTATATCTAAGGAGACACTGATTAAAGCGAGTGCTCATATTGCGCCGTCAGATTTTCAGGCAAATTGTTTGAAAAAACCGCACGAGTACTGTCCGCAAGGAAGAAAAAATCAGATGTGCGGAGACAACTTTCGTCTAAAATAAAGTCGGGCGGAATTGTCAGCGGATACTATCCGC
>ONIC01000044.1 GCA_900317815.1 uncultured Eubacteriales bacterium
GAGGCGGCAGCCGAGAAGCGGGTCTCCGGTGGAGACCTCTGCGAAGCAGAAGCACCGACCGAGGCGGCAGCCGAGACTATACTGACGCATTTCAAGGTTTTTGAGGGCAATTTGACAAAAAGATGCAAGCAAGATGAGTGCACCACAGGCACGTCCTTCGGTCGCTCAGTCCGAAGGACGTGATTTAATCAGTGGCTCCTTAGAATAGCATATAATAGCACCCTGTACCGCCGATTTGATGATACAGGGTGTTTTTTGATCGTGTTTAATGATGCAAATGTAAGCTGTCTATGAATTATTCGTTGTTCACAGCGGCACTGCCGTCATACAGCTTGTAATGCGATTTGCCGTGGCGTTTTACATCGTAGAGCATCTGGTCGGCTCTGTTGAGCGCAAGCTCCATTTCGTCCTTTGATCCGCCCTTGAAGGACGCTATGCCGATCGAGCAGGATATCTTCCTGTTTTCGGGGATCGTGATCGGAACGCCGAGCTTCTCGCTGATCCTGTCTACGAGTCCGTCGCTGATCTCGCTGTAGATCTGCTCCGCAAACCTTATGCCGTCTATGTCTGTTTTGTCATAGAGGAGTATGATGAACTCGTCGCCGCCGTAGCGCACAGCAAGCCCCTTCCCTCTCGTCATTCTCTTAAATATCTCCGCAAACGTCACGAGAACCAGATCGCCGACCTCATGACCGAAGGTGTCGTTGTAATACTTGAAGTTGTCAAGATCGAGGTAAATGAGTATATTGCTCGTGCGATTGCTCTGTGAGCAGATGATCTCCGCCTGTTTGCTGAAGCCGCTTCTGTTCATGATGCCCGTGAGGTGATCGGTGATAGCCGACTGTTCGAGCTGCTTGTTCATGCTCTCGATCATAAGGCGGCTGTCGATACGTCTCATCATTTCGCAGAACTGACTGAACGCAAATTTCAATATCATAAGATCGTCGCTGCTGAGCAGTGAGTTTCCGCCGACTGTGCGGCGCTTTATCTTTACGATACCGAGGAAGACGTTCTCCGTTCCCGACTGTTCGAGTATCGGAATACCTACCATGGTCATTATATGCTTTTCACTAAAGGGCTTCATAACGGGCGCAAACTGAGTGAAGTTCTTGTCTACCCGGTTCGTCAGGAAAGCCTGCTTGTATGTGCGGAAGAAGTCGAATATTTTGTCGAAGTCCTCATTTGACAGTGTATCTGCGTCAGCACGCTGCATAATCTCGCGCTTGCCGTCCTTGCGGCGAAGTATAATGATATCATCGAGACTGTAGCTGTTCCTGATGACTGCCGATGTGTTCTGATAGAGATCGGTAACGCTCATATTCTCTCGGCTGATCGCCTCCTGGAGAACAGTGAGGAACTTGATGTCTTTCTCTCTTTTCGTCAGCTTGATCTGTGTTCCTGCCTGCTTCGAGATCTGGAGTATTCGTTCGACAGGCAGCGAGTCAAGTTCATGTACGATCGGATCGGCGCGGCGAGCTCCGTGCTCTGCGAAGTATTTCAGGCGGCGCTTCTTGCGCTCGTAGCCCTCCTCCTCACAGTAAGCGATAGCCTCTGCGATGACCTCGTCAGCCTTTTCCTTGAGTCCCTGCTTGAGGTAGAGCGACGCCTGCTCCGTTGCGTAAACCGAAACAACAAAGAAGCGTGCGCTCGACAGCCGCTTGAGTATCGAGTGTACCTGATCGAATTCCTCCTGGCACAGTTCGAACTTGTTCTCGTAATTGTAGAGCATACCCTTCACGAGGTGATACAGCAGGAAGTCCTCGTCCCATGATCCCTCGTTCGAGTCCTGCAGGACTTTGAGCATGTGCTCGACAATAACTTCTATCTTCGAAACGAAGTAATATGTATTGTAGAATTCACGCTGGAAATAGCAGCTTGCCGCAATCAGCGAATAAAGCTTCGTTGTGCTGCACGCATTGATAGACCTGTAGCCCATCTCCTTCATCATCTTGATAATAAGCTCGATTACGGTGATCGCAGAGCGGTAGTCCTCTGCAACGAAATGACTCATCGCCAGATTGTAAAGCGAATTCATGACATCGTCGGGCTTTTCCAGATCAGTCAGATTGAGAACGCTCTGCATAAGGTAGCTGTGAGCCTTTTCATAATTCTCCATTATGATGCTGTTGTAGCCCAGACCCGCAAGCATGTGCGCTTCTCTGAGCGGATTTGGACGTCTCAGCACCTCAAGTCTCTTTTTATACATCTCCCGCACAAAACTGTGGTGTCCTGCGCGCGAGTAGAGTATGATATTTTTCATATATGCGTTCATCAGGAAGTTATCGTTCCCGATCTTCGTTCCCGCTTCGATACCGAGGTTGAAGTAGTAAGGCTCCTTCTCGCCGTTTGCTATCGCATTGATCGACTCTTCGTCATTTTCGAAGCCGAAAACATAGAGGTACGCAAGGAAGTTCGTGAAGCCGTACATCTTAGCCTTGTCAACGAATTTTATATCGACCTCGTGAGTAAAGTCGTACTCGAAGATATCCTTTCCGATACCGCAGTAAGCCGCCCACAGAACGATCTCCGCCTTGTATACAAGGAAGCTGTCGCCCATTTCCTCGGCGATCTCCACGCACTTACGGCAGTTTTCTTCGACAGGCTTTATCTGGGATATTATCATATGGGCGCGGGCACAGATGTAATAGTATCTGTACCTGATGCGAAGATCTTCACTCTGATGACAGCGCATATCGGTCAGCTTGTCGCAGTTGACGAGCGCGTAATCAGCGAAGCCGAGATCCATATCTATCAGCGCAAAAAGCTGGAGAAGCTCTATCTGCTCGTTCTTCGAAAGCCAGATCGTCTTTTCGTCGAGACGGTTCATAATGTCGTTGAGGTAATAGTACGCATCGTCGAGCGAGAACGTATAGTACATATTGCGGAGCTTGAGAAGATATTCCTCTTTAAGCTCCTTTTCAAACCAGAAATCGTCCTGCACGTCCATCGTTTTCTCGCTGTCGAGACTGCCCCACTCAAGCTGGAGATCCTGATTCTCAACGGCTCTGAAAAGATCGTCCCAGACCTCTCTTTTGTAGTCTGCTATAATGAACTCATCGTTGTACATAAGTATCGCATGAACGCCTACCTGCTGATCGATCATATATCTGAACAGACGGATCGTGCTGTAGGGCGCAAGATGGAACTTCGACAGTATAAGCACAAGCTCATGCTCTTTTGAGATGTATTCGAGGATACTTATGATGTTCTGCTGCATTCTGTACGTTTCGTACTTTATCTCGAAATGGAGAACGTCCTCGCGGCGCGTACATTTCTCTGAGCGGATATACCCCGCAAGCGGCTCGATATGCATAGAGTAAACGCCGCACTGCGTCAGAAAGTATTCAACGGACATTCTGCCCTTGTAATATGTATCGTAGCACTGTCTGATCCACTGAAGGAAGGGCGCAAAGGTGCCGTGCATCTCGTGCATCTCGTACTCGTGGTACAGGAAGACTCTGCCGCTGTTCTCATCGACATCAGCCAGGATCTCCTTCTTTGTGATATCCAGCGTATTGTAGTGCTTTATAAAGATGACGTTGCTGTCCTGCTTGTTTACATACGAAGCGACAACGCTCTTAACATACGTTTTAAAATCCATATCATCCCTCCTGAAGCGGTATGATCATGTAAGGCGCTCCGCCAAAGCGTATGCGGAAACGCATGTAAGCGACATTTTGGCATAAAATACCGACATCGCATTTTTATCAGAATTATACATTATTATTGTAACACTTTGAAAGCTAATAGTCAACAAAAAAGCTTTTTATGGTGCAAAATCACGTCATTTTTTTTATTATTGTGAAAACTGCTCATACCGCTGCCAATTCTTGGCATTAAGACGCCATCAAAAAACGACAATAAAAAACACCCTGTATCACCAACTCGGCGGTACAGGGTGCTGTTATATGCTGTTCAAGATCATTCGTCATTACGATCCCGCTCGATGTTTTAATGAAATACCGCCTGCGGGTCGAGTGACCTTTCATTTTTATCGGACCTTATCATCACCGTTGTGTCAGCTGACGTCAAACTTTGTAATGCCGATCTGGTGTATGTTTATTCCGAATTGATCTCTGATAACGAAATCAAAATCTTTGAGCGTTGTATCTCTCTCTTGGCTTGCGTGCTCGTCAAGGTTGCTGAAATAGCCCGTTTTGCTTATGACATCATAAACATAGACGTCTCCCTTTTTAAGCGTGGAAGCTGTTATATAAGCTGTCGCTGTGTAACCCATTCCCTCGCTCGGAGAGTTCACTTTAGCTTCATGCCTTATCGCGTCGTCGTCCCAATAGAACTCTATCGTCTCGCTGTCCGCAAAGCCCTGCGGCTGTGTTCCGGGCTGGTAATTCTGCTTTTTGAAGAAGAAGTATCTTTCATTCGCTTCATAAGCAAGCCAGCAGTATATCAGATTGCCCTCGACATCCTTATATCCAAAGGTGCACTGATACCATGAGCCGTCGCTCTCAACATAGTCGGCTTTTCTTCTGATACCTTCTCTGAGGTCCTCCTGATAAATATATTTATCAGCCGTCACGGTCACCTTACAGCTTGCGGAGATTCCGTTCGAAGATGTGGCGGTTATAGTCGTTGAGCCTTCTTTCTCGGCTTTGACGTTGCCCTGATTATCTACCGTTGCGACCGACCGATTGCTTGAAGTCCACCTGAGCGACTGATCGTCGGCATTATTCGGAGCTACCGTTGCGCACAGCTTTGCCGTATCGTTTTTCTTTATTGTAATTGACGACTTATCGAGCTTGACCGAGGTCACCTCAATAGCTTTAACATTGACAACGCAGGTAGCTGTCAGACCGTTTTTCGTTCTTGCCGTTATGGTCGCGGGACCCGAAGCCTTTGCAGTTACCTTTCCGTCAACTACCTCGGCAACATTCGGGTTGTTCGAAGACCACTTTACTGTTGGATCTGTTGTATCCGACGGAGAAACTGTTGCGGTCAGTGTGGTACTCTGACCGACATCAAGCGTGATATTCATCTTGTCGAGGAATATAGATGCAGGGAACACCTCGGGTTCCTTTACCGTAACAACACATTCTGCCTTTTTACCGTTAGATGTCGTTGCGGTGACAGTCGCTGTACCAAGCGCTTTTGCAGTCACCTCTCCATTGAATACGTCAGCGATACTGCTGTCCGAGGTAGTCCAGACAACACTTTTATCGATCGCATTGAACGGTGTCACAGTTGCGGTCAGCTTTTCTGTCTTGCCCAGTTCGATAGACGTTGCTGTCTTGCCAAGGCTTACGAATGCCGCCTCAAATTTGTCATCTTCACCTGCATAGATCGGAGTATTAACAGCGCTGCTTCCGTCGGAGAGCTCTACGCTGTATCTCAGGATCTCCAGAGCGTCGCCTGCCGTAGTATTGCCGTCTCCGTCCACATCGGCAAGAATACCCTCCTCGATCGACTGAGTTGTCATACCGATGCTCATTCGCAGAGTGATCAGAGCATCTGACGCTGTAATAGTAGCGTCTCGGTCCATATCGCCGAGATTACCGAGAAGCGTATCTGCGCTCGCTCTCGTTGAAAGTCCCGTGGATCCTGCGGACGCCAGTATAGTCATACTTAACAGCGCCGAAGCTATCCGTTTTGTTCTGTGTTTTTTTGTCATTACGAAGCCTCCCGAAAAGATAATATCTTATAACTGATACAATATGCTTGCAGAGCAGTTATCAATATACACAAATCGAACATTTTTGATATTATAGAACAACTTGGTCAATGTAATATTATCATAAGTATAATAAAAAATCAACATTTTAATTGCATCCGGTACCAAAGTTGTCTTATTTAATCAGTGGCTCCCTAAGTATTGATTTAAAGTGAGTTCTTTGTTACAATTTAATGAGTTGCCAAACGCAGGCAGCTACAAAACATCTCAGCGGATCATACGCAGTCTCAGAAGGAGTTTATATAATAATGAAAAACAAATCTATCTACAAAAAAGCCCTCGTTCTCGCCGTGCCGATCATGATACAAAACGGAATTACAAATGCGGTCGGTCTGATCGATCATATGATGGTAGGCAGTCTCGGAACGGAAGCCATGACTGCCGTTTCCATAACAGGTCAGCTTTTATTCGTCTATACGCTCGCGATATTCGGAGGGGTCTCGGGCCCCGGTATCTATGCGGCGCAGTTTCACGGAAACGGCAACACAGAAGGCGTCCGCATCGCAGCGAGAATGAAGGCGCTTATATGCATAGTGTGTTCAATCGTAGGAATATCGCTGCTGTTATTTTTCGACAGTTCACTGATAGGCTTGTATCTTCACGGTGAAAGCGCCGATATCGACCCCACTCTCACGCTCGGTCACGCAAAAAGCTATATGCACATTATGCTTCTCGGACTGCCCGCACTCGGCATAACTCAGATCTACGCAAGTTCTCTGCGGGAAACGGGCGACAGTCTCAAACCCATGGCGGCAGGCATCGTTTCCGTATTCACCGATATTATTTTTAATTATCTGCTTATTTACGGCAGATTCGGATTTCCGAAGCTCGGAGTAGAGGGTGCGGCTATCGCCACGGTAATTGCAAGGTACCTTGAAATGACCGTACTTCTGAGCTGGGCGCATCTTCGTGTCGATCGTCACCCGTTCATAAAAGGACTGTGGCGCACTCTGATCGTCCCGCGCGATATAGGAAAAAAGATGCTGATAAAAGGTCTCCCGATATTTACGAACGAGTTTCTATGGGCGGCGGGGATCGCCGTTCTGACGCAGTGCTATTCCACAAGAGGACTCGCCGTTGTTGCAGGGATCAATATCTCCAACGTGATATGCAATCTGCTCAACGTGGTCTTTGTCGCTCTCGGCTACGCCGTGGGCATACTCGTCGGTCAGTCGCTCGGCGCAGGCAAGTTCGAAAGAGCAAAAAAAGAGTCTCTGGCGCTGATATGGCTGTCGGGTGTCGTTTGCGTAGGTCTTGCGATAATTCTTATTGCGCTGTCCGGTGTTTTCCCCACGCTCTACGACACGACAGACGAGGTGCGCTCGCTTGCAAGCCGATTTATCGTGATCTCGGCGCTCTTCTTCCCTGTCCAGGGAATACTTAATGCTCTGTACTTCACGATCCGTTCGGGAGGAAAAACGCTTGTTACGTTTATTTTTGACAGCATTTTCTCATGGACAGTTTCGGTTCCGCTCGCCTTTGTCCTCTGCTTTTTCTCGGATCTTCCGATCATCACAGTTTACTCCGTAGTCCAATCGGTCGATCTTATCAAGATAATAATAGGTTCCGTAATGATAAAAAAAGGCATCTGGATAAGCAATATTGCGGAGGAATTTGCCTGACAGATACAGCTGCGCCCTGCGTTCAATGGTAAACGCAGGGCGATTGTTCTAGGGAGCCACTGAATAAATCACGTTCTACGAACTGAGCACTCATCTTGCTTGCATCTTTAGTCTCGGCTGCCGCCTCGGTCGGTGC
>ONIC01000087.1 GCA_900317815.1 uncultured Eubacteriales bacterium
GCGATCACTTCACGGTCGCATGAAGCCTTGAGCTTTCTGTATTGAGACGACAGAACGGCAGCTATAAATGCGACTATAACGCACGCACCGATCGATACAACTGTCGGGATCCCGTCAATCGCAGCCTCAACCGTACTCTTTGAACCGAAGTTCATAACGAGTCCGTATCCCGTCACGACCAGACCTACGACGATCGCGACCGGACCCATCCACCACCGATCTGACTTTTCGCTCACGGTCGCATATGTCGCAATGGCACCGAAAACGATAAATACAGTTCCCAGAAGCGTCGGAACGAGCCAAACTTCATCATTCTTTGCTCCGTAGATCATGAGCGCGACCGAGCCGCAGAACCAGATCAAGAACACAACTGATACCAGGACCAGCTTCAGATTCTTCTTATCATCACTATTCATTTATCCCTTGTAGCTCCTCTTATCCTTATCTTTGTAACACTGTTACAGCGGATAGTCTAACATTAAATATCCCTTTTTTATACCTTATATTACTGATCGAGGCACCGTCATGCCCGAAAGGCTTCACTTCGACCTTTCGTTCCTTGCCGTCACATCTTTCGACGATCAATCGCTCGTTGCCGTCGCGGTCCTTGGCGATCACGAAATTGATCCTGGGGATCCTCAAATGATATACGGACGAATTTCTATAGTTCCAGACCAGCTCCTCGTCACGCTCATCGATCCTGACCTTGAGATTCTTGTCATAGGAGATCTCCGCCTCCGGATCCGGCGTTATACCGTTCTCCCTGTAGTAGCTTTCGAATCGCTTCGCTACCGCTTTATCGTTCATATAGTCACGAAACATATAGAAAGGGAACCAGAACCCCTGATCTGCCAAAGCCAGAAGAGCCGGCCACTTACACGGTGATAAGAGCCCTCCGATCAGGATCAGGATCCCGCCTATGAACCAGACGCCGCTCCTTTGAGCTCGCATCGCGGCATAAGAAACACCGATAAAGAATGCTCCCAATAAAAAACATAAGATCTGAACGCCGTATTGACTGAAAAATGCACCCATACCCAAAACTTCCACAAAACATTCATCAATATCCCGACTATCCTACATCCGTGATTATACCACATAAAAAAGGAAGCCGTTTCCTTGAAACAGCTTCCCAAAAACTCAATTACAAAACTCAATAATGATCAAGTTTCCCGAGTGGAGGAATACTCGGAAAAGCTACTCTGTGTTATCACTTCACTTCCCATTGGTATCACCCCTTCCTCTGATCGTTATTTGATGATTCCATTCTAACGGCTGAAAAAATGAATTGTGTTATCGACTTTTTAAGAAACTGTTAACGAATGTTTTTTCATGCAACCACTCGAAAATCGCTGCGTGAGATATGTCGTAAGGCAAAAGCCGAAAGGAGTATGAAAGAAATGAAAAAGACTTTAGCGATTATTCTCACATCTATATTAATGGCATCTGTTGCAGCATCCTGCTCAGCAGACAAGACCCCTACGAGAACGAGCAGCACATCCCGCGAAAGAGAGACGACAACAACAACTACTTCCGAAGAGACAACTACAACGACATCACAGGCGATCACTGTAGTAGAGCCCTTCCCTGCAGGTGGGGCAACGCTTACCTCCGGATCTTACGCCATGACACCCGAAGTCGAAGCTAAGTACAACGAAGCATTTGCCGAGGTTGAAGAATTACCCGGCACACCCGTTGCGATAGTCACAGCATCAGAAGACAAGTATCTGATCATTGAGATGGGCGATACAATGAGCTACAGCGGCATGGACTGCTATCACATAGTAGAAGTAGGAGACAGCGGCCGCGGAGCATATTTTAACCGCCTTGAATACCTTGACGTACAGATCGGATTCGGGGTCGATGATTCGATCCTCAACCCCGCGGAAGTCTACGATCTTAATAACGATCAGATCGCTACATACGAAGAGTATGCGCCTTCAGACTGCGGCGATGCTTTCATGTATATCGCAGAGAATGCTCATCAGCAGGTATTCCTTGCAGACAACGGCAACACACTCTCTGTCGTATCCATCGACGATCAGGGCAATTCAGAAGTCCTGACAACTTACGATTATTCCGATTGGGCCTGATGACCCAAGCTGAATAACATACTACCCCTTTACTGCACAAAGCCGTTCCTCAACTTCGGGGAACGGCTTTGTTA
>ONIC01000015.1 GCA_900317815.1 uncultured Eubacteriales bacterium
TCAAGGGAGTTGAGTGCAATATGACGAAAAGATGCAAGCAAGATGAGTGCTCAGTCCGAAGGACGTGATTTAATCAGTGGCTCCTTAATCGGTTGTGCCTTGATTATTCAGAAAGATGAAGCAAAAAGCAGGTCGGTATAAAATCCCGGCAGGCGGCATGCGCGGGATAAAAGTAAGTTTTGTGGTAAACTAAGATCGCATATTTGCCCGCATGGGCGCCCGTGCGGTTGCTTTTTGAGCATTTGTGTGGTATAATCTACTTATCAATTAGTCGGAGGTACATGATTATGAATGAACAGAAAACCAAAAGCAAAGTAGCAGCGGGATTGCTTGCGATCTTCTTAGGTACGCTTGGTATCCACAAGTTTTATCTAGGCTATATTACAGAAGGTATCATTATGCTTTGCGTCACGCTCCTGACCGCAGGTCTTCTCGCAGCGATCGTAGAAATTATCTCGATCATTGAAGGCATTATATACCTTACAATGGACAACAATCAGTTCTATGCAACATACGTTGCAAACAAAAAAGGCTGGTTCTGAGTTTTCGGACAAAACAAAACGGAGAAGCATTTTGAAAGGTGCTTCTCCGTTTTTATGATTTCCTGTAGATTATGACACCAAATTCGGCGCGCGTTTCGAGATGTGAAAGCTTTGTCAGCTTTTCCTGATCTGTGCGCGAGGTCTTGTAGTAGTAAGGCGTCATCATGAACAGGCTTTCGATATCTTTCGCATTGTCAAGCGTGATCATGTACCTTACTGTTTCGCTTGATATTATCTCAAAACCGTCAAGCTTGAAATCATCGGGAGGATTTCTGTAGGCTTTGTCGTAAATTGCCTGCTTCAGTTCCAGAAGATGATCTTCAAGCGGAACTGCCCGGATCAGGATACCGCCGTCCTTGAGTGCACGCAAAAATTCATCGGGAAATACAGGCGCAAAGATACTGATTATAATGTCGGCGCTGCCGTTTATGATCGGTATGTCGGAAGCGCTTGCTGCGGCAAGCGTAAGCTCTCGGTCGCGCCTGGCGGCAAAGATAAGCGCATCCTTCGAGATGTCGATGCCGTAAACATGAGAGCCGTCTGCGGCGCTGTGAACAGCAGCAGTATAGTACCCTTCGCCGCAGCCTGCATCAACTATCACCGTTCCCGTGTCGGCGTTCCTTTTAACTGCGGAGACGACAGCATCACGCAGCTTTTCATAGTATCCCTTGTCGAGAAAATCACGCCTTGCCTCTACCATGAGTTTGTCATCGCCGTGACGCTTTTTTGATGATTTCTGCGACATAAGAAGGTTGACGTAGCCTTTTCTTGAAATGTCATAGCTGTGGCCGTTTTCACAGCGGTAAGAGCCGCCTTCTTTTGTAAGCTTCAGCCTGCATACGGGGCAGGCAAGCGCCGTGCATTCGTTGTTGTTCATATAAATACCCTTATGAGCCAAATCCGCCGTCCACGCCGAGGATCTGACCTGTGATAAAGTCCGAGCTGTCCGACGAGAAAAATGCGACCGCGCGGGCAACGTCCTGCGGTGTTCCGAGTCTGCCGACGGGCGTGTCTTCGATGAGTGAGCCGAGTGTATCATCGTCACATTCGCTTTTGAGCATATCCGTCATAATACAGCCGGGAGCGACTGCGTTTACCGTGATCCCCGAGGGGGCCGTCTCTTTCGCAAGCGCCTTTGTAAGCCCGATAACGGCGGCTTTCAGAGCGGAATAATGCACCTCGCAGGAAGCGCCTACAACGCCCCAGACGGAAGATATATTGATTATGCGTCCGAATTTTTCGTGTATCATATACGGAAGCGCACTCTGACAGCAGTTAAAAACACCGTCAAGGTTTACCTGCTCCATTCTGCGCCAGTCTTCCTGTGTGATATCCGTGAAGAGCTTGATCTCGGAGAGTCCCGCATTGTTTACGAGCGTGTGTATACCGCCGAATTTTTCACAGGCGAAGCTCATCATTTCATCTACGCTTTTTCTGTCCGATACATCGCATTTGAAAATAACGCCATGCCCGCCGCTTTTTGTAATGCTCTCAAGCACACGGAGAGCGGCTTGCTCATTCGATGAATAATTGATGATAACGGGCATTCTCTTTGCAAGCTGTGATGCGATCGCCGCACCGATACCGCGCGACGCGCCCGTAATTACTGCGCACCCGTTACTGCCCATTGATGCTCATCCTTTACGAGAACTCTTGTCATTTCTCCGACGTATACCCTGTGGAAGTCGTTTCCGCGATAGTACTGATTAAGATCGGGGTCGATGATCGATCCCGGCTCCATATCCTGCGCATACAGCTTGCGGCAGATGACCGTCAGATTAGCCTGCTCGAAGTAGGGGGCTTTCTCGTCAAAGATCGGTGTAAGACCTGTGACCTTAGCTTTGTTGACGTCTCTGCCCGAATTTGTGCCGCAGAATTTGAGAGCGCGCGCCCAGCTCTTGTCATAGAACGAGAGTGAGAAATAATCGTTGTTCTCCATAAATTCATACGTGTATCTCTGCGGGCGGACAAACGCGAATACTACCGATTTGTTCCAGAGTATTCCCATTCCTCCCCAGCTTGCCGTCATGGTGTTGAACTTTTCCTCGGTGCCCGCCGTAATAAGCATCCAGTCGGTGCCGAGAGAGCGCATGATGTTGCCTTCAAGTTCGAATGGTGATAAGATCTGCATAAATATTCTCCCTTCAACGCTTTGTAAGTTCCTCTTTGGAAAATCTGCTTTTATTCTATTATAAAATCGCGAAAAAAATACATATTTTCAAGAAAAAACGCATATTTTACTTGAAAAAAGCGCCGAAATTCATTATACTATATTTGTATGCGGCTGTAAATAGTGAAATGTCCGATTTCGTTCTTTGGTAATAATCTTGATCCGCATATTAAATAACTTATGGGCTTTAAGTGCAAAAATATTGAGATGATTTAATAAAAATGAATATTTATTCAAAATAGCCTTGATTTTTTGCATAAACGGTGTATAATTATACCGTAATAAAAATTACTTACTCGGAGGTCTGTTAAAATGGCTAAAGCAAAAAAAGACATCAAAAAAGTAGTCCTTGCATACTCGGGCGGCCTTGATACTTCCATCATCATCCCGTGGCTCAAGGAAAATTACAATAACTGCGAGGTTATCGCTGTAAGCGGCGACGTCGGTCAGGGTACGGAGCTTGAAGGACTCGAGGAGAAGGCTATTGCTACCGGCGCATCCAAGCTCTACATCGAGGATCTTAACAAGGAGTTCGTTGAGGACTTCATCTGGCCTACACTCAAGGCAGGCGCTGTTTATGAGAACAAGTACCTTCTCGGTACAAGCTTCGCTCGTCCGATCATCGCAAAGAGGATCGTTGAGATCGCAAAGGCCGAGGGCGCTGACGCTATCTGCCACGGCTGCACAGGCAAGGGCAACGATCAGGTGCGCTTCGAGCTGACGATCAAGGCTTTTGCTCCCGATATGGCTATCATCGCTCCCTGGAGGACATGGGAGTTCAAGTCGAGAGAAGACGAGATCGCTTACGCTGAGGCTAAGAACATTCCTCTTAAGATAAACAGAGAAACAAACTACTCGAAGGATAAGAACCTCTGGCACCTCTCTCACGAGGGTCTCGACCTTGAGGATCCCGCTAACGAGCCTATGTACAACAAGGAAGGCTTCCTTGAGCTGGGCGTATCTCCCGAGCAGGCTCCCGACACTCCGACATACGTTACTATCTCCTTCGAGAAGGGTGTTCCCGTTGCTATCGACGGTGAGAAGCTCGGAGCAGTTGAGATCGTAAAGAAGCTCAACAAACTCGGCGGCGAGAATGGTATCGGTATCGTTGATATGGTAGAGAACCGTCTTGTCGGTATGAAGGCAAGAGGTGTTTACGAGACTCCCGGCGGCACGATCCTCTACGCTGCACACGCAAAGCTCGAGGAGATCTGCCTTGATCGAGATACTCTCCATTACAAGCAGAGCGTTGCAAACCGTTTCGCAGAGCTCGTTTACTTCGGACAGTGGTACACACCGCTCAGAGAGGCTCTCTCTGCTTTCGTTGACAGCACACAGGAAACTGTTACGGGCGACGTTAAGTTCAAGCTCTACAAGGGCAACATCATTGATGCAGGCGTAACATCTCCGTATTCTCTCTATGATGAGGAGATCGCAACATTCGATGAGGATGAGGTTTACGACCAGAACGATTCCGCAGGCTTCATCAACCTGTTCGGTCTTCCGATCAAGGTTCAGGCTAAGAAGAAGGGCCTTTGATTTATAAATAAATAACGTGAATAAATGAGCTTTTGGGAGGGCGGATAATGCCCTCCCGTAAAGCGTTTTTATAGGGAGCCACTGATTAAATCACTTCCTTCGGACTGAGCGACCGAAGGAAGTGCCTGTGGTGCACTCATCTTGCCGGCATCTTTTTGTCA